>NZ_JARGEJ010000700.1:0-295 GCF_029211245.1 Robertmurraya sp. DFI.2.37
AAACAATCCTACGCCCTAGCTTTACCTTTAACGTTTGCCTTTTCGGCACTGTTATTCCTAAATATGCACAAACAAGCGGGCGCACGAACCATTCAAGGGATATGAATACGTAGTGGAGAAAGGAGTTGTTCATTTTGGGCAGAAGGCGTGGAATGATGTCAGAGCAGTTTAAAGAAGAACTGGCTAAAGAGCTTGGTTTTTATGATGTTGTCCAAAAGGAGGGCTGGGGCGGAATTCGCGCAAAAGATGCTGGAAATATGGTAAAAAGAGCGATAGAAATTGCTGAACAGCAATT
>NZ_JARGEJ010000701.1:0-295 GCF_029211245.1 Robertmurraya sp. DFI.2.37
AACAGCAAAAGTACAAGTGGAAGCGAAAATGGAAGTTTCTGTTTCGGTGGTAGACCCGAATGACCCGACAAACGTTACTGCCATCACATTCCCAAAACAGTTAACGACTTCAAACGGAAAGTTGACTCATGGTGGACTAGAAATGGAGTATGGGGCGAATGTAAAAGAGGGGGCTTCTCAGTTCGACCTTACCAATAAAGCATTAGCCTTCTAAATCGGGGCTAACACAAACCAAAATGTCATGATTGATGTGCCGCAGTTAAGCACAGTTAAGCTTGGCATTGACGAAATCAAT
>NZ_JARGEJ010000702.1:0-295 GCF_029211245.1 Robertmurraya sp. DFI.2.37
TTCAATTTCCCGCTGATTTCGCAAAATAAACACTTTTTTTGTTTCTTTAAATCTTTCACAGCGCTCAGCCATAATCTTTTTTCTGCTGGCATAAGTTGTTAAAATAAACTTGATAAATGGCCAATTAAGTTTCTCCTCACAGCCGCTCGTCATATCACTGCGAGTTTTTCGGTGGTTTTGGATTCTTCTTTTGACAACTCGGTAAAGACATACTAAAAGCAGTTTTTCTATGTAAACGATCGCATCCGCATGAGGGAATCGCAGTTCAAAAGTACCACTGTAATTTCCTTCTATA
>NZ_JARGEJ010000703.1:0-295 GCF_029211245.1 Robertmurraya sp. DFI.2.37
ATTTTGGTTTGACGTTGCGGGAATTAATGATATTGGGAACTTCAGGGCTGGCAAAGGAGAATTAGGAATTACCGGAAGATATCAAGCAGGATTCTTCCCAATTATGATGTTTGGTCTCCCAGCAGCGGCGCTTGCGATGTATCATACAGCAAAAACTAAGCGCAAAAAGCAAGCCGCATCACTATTAATGGCAGGTGGTATTGCCGCATATTTAACAGGGGTGACGGAGCCTCTTGATTTTTCATTCATGTTCTTAGCTCCAGCGCTTTATGTAGTTCATGCGCTGTTAACGGGA
>NZ_JARGEJ010000704.1:0-295 GCF_029211245.1 Robertmurraya sp. DFI.2.37
TCAGGAGTAATGATTTCTTCCATGCTGCGACGGTCCTTCTTGGTGGGACGCCCTGTTCCGCGGGCGCGATCAACAAAACCGCTGATTCTGCTCATTTCCAGTAATTCATATTGCTCCGGAGTCGTTACATTCTCCAGAATTTCAGGAACCAATTTGGCACCTATACGTTTCTCTATTGCCTGTAAAACTTTAAATGAGTACGTGACAGGCGGTTTCTTTACCTGTATCACTTCTCCCGGCTTTATCATTCTCGACGGCTTCACCTGAGTACCGTTGATGGAAACCCGTCCTTTCT
>NZ_JARGEJ010000705.1:0-295 GCF_029211245.1 Robertmurraya sp. DFI.2.37
GACGACTCACAGGAACGTGAGTTCACACATAAGATTTTTGGATATGACAATAATCCGAAAGCAAATGAAATTGCCACTCACAATGTGAAAGCAGCCGGACTGAGCAAGGAGATTATCTTAAAAATCCAACCGTTCCAGCAATTTGAGCAACCCAAAGAAAAAAGCATCATCATCACCAACCCTCCTTATGGAGAACGTATCTCAACCAATGATTTGCTGGGCCTGTATCAAATGATAGGCGAACGTCTGAAACACTCTTTCACCGGCAATGATGCATGGGTACTAAGTTACCGTG
>NZ_JARGEJ010000706.1:0-295 GCF_029211245.1 Robertmurraya sp. DFI.2.37
TTCAACTTCTTTATTTCTTCGTTGCGGACACTGATATCCAGTTGGGCCATTTCTTTCAGAAGTTGTTCAGTACGTTTTTCCAATTCCAAAATGGCGGGTGTCAGATTCTTCTTTCGTGCACTGTTCCCTTGGGCATATTGTTCGCGCTTGTCATCCAGATTTTTCTTCAGGTTGTCATAATCCTTCTGCTTTTGTATTCTTTGCTGGTAAAGTTTGCGTGCTTCGGCAGAGCGGAAGTCGTTCAATGTGTGGTAAACGGCAGAATCATCTATTATCAAGGTGAAGTCTTTTTGTT
>NZ_JARGEJ010000707.1:0-295 GCF_029211245.1 Robertmurraya sp. DFI.2.37
TTGGAAAACAGGATACAAATGGTTAATGCGTCTCTTACCACCGATTGTGGTTGCACCGGTTATTATGGTAATCGGATTAGGTTTAGCAGCAACAGCAGTGGATATTGCCATGAATGTGAATGGTGAATATAGTTTTATTCACTTTACTGCCGCGTTAGTGACGCTATTTGCGGCGATTATTTTCACCGTCTATTTCAAATATATTTTAAGTGCAATGCCAATTTTGTTAGGCTTAATTGTTGGTTATATTTATTCGGCTATCGTGGGTATCGTTGATTTTACAGCGGTAAGGGAA
>NZ_JARGEJ010000708.1:0-295 GCF_029211245.1 Robertmurraya sp. DFI.2.37
CCGATTTAATCGTCGGAATAGATTTCGCGACGTTTTATAGTTTCGGGCAACCGCGCAAGCCGACCGCAAGGGAATTGGCGGAAAGACGCAAGACCGAGCGGACGGAGCGCGCCGAGCAAATTGATAACTTGCTAGATATGCGCGAGTGGTACCGGAAGGCGTTGGAGCGAACGAATGACGAAGCGTATGGTGAGCGGATATTGGCGATAGATGCGGAGTTGCGGAAGTTAACACAAGAGTAAGGAAGTGAATTAAAATGTTTAATTATTTCAAACGACTTATGTGTAAATATAAA
>NZ_JARGEJ010000709.1:0-295 GCF_029211245.1 Robertmurraya sp. DFI.2.37
CGAAAAGATGCTTTCACTAAGGAATCATGGCAGCAGACAAAAGTATATCCACACTAAAATTGGAATGAACAGTCGTCTCGATGAAATTCAGGCTGCCGTTTTACTTTTGAAATTAAAGCATTTGGATCTTTTTTTGCATAAGCGCAAGGAAGTGGCAAAACGCTATACGAATTGTTTACAGCAATACTTGAGAACACCACCTGTAATTGTAACGAGGGAACATACTTTTCACCAGTACTGCTTTGAATTTGATGAACGAGATGCACTTGCTGAACATTTAGATAAGAACGGTATT
>NZ_JARGEJ010000071.1:0-20906 GCF_029211245.1 Robertmurraya sp. DFI.2.37
GATTTAAAAGGGTCCAGTTTACTAGGTCTTTTCTTACTAGCCTTCTTATTAGGTAATTGATCTTTTCTAGTGTATTTACGAATTGTCTTTGGATCAAAGCCAGTCTTGTCAGCTATAGCTTTGATTGACCAACCTTTTTGAAATAGTTCTCTTATCATAAAAAATTCCCCAATCTTGACCATCGTTTCGCCACTCCATCATTATGTAGTTTTGAAACCAATGTCCGTTATTTTGAGGGAATTTTAAACCGTTATTATTAGGGATTTTAACACCGTTGCTTACAGTATCTAAAATATATTGAACTACCTTCAAAGTTGATGCTCAAATACATTCAGCCCATTCAAAACAGCTTCTGGTGTTTGATCCACAAATAACTTATGATTATCAGGCATATGATCGCGAATAGTAGCTAACTGACCGAATTTCCCATATAATCTTTTATGGGAAGCTACTCGCATATGATTGAAATAGATTTCGACGAGGTTATCGGAAAGTTCACTTCAACTTGTCTATTGATATATTCATATGGTGTATTTTGCAATAGAAAAGTGCAGATTTGCGCAATCAAAAATGCAGAGTTTTGCCACCCGGGGAGATTACCTTCTTTTTGATAGAGCGTTTGAAAGACGGTAACTTTCCCCCTGAAAAGTGATAATGTGAGCGTGATGTATTAAACGATCAACTAACGCAGCTGTTAGTCTAGAATCGGCAAATATCCGATTCCACTGACTAAAATCTAGGTTCGATGTCAGGATAAGACTTTTCTGCTCGTAACACTCAGAAATAAGTTGAAATAATAGCTCGGCTCCTTCCTTACTAAAGGGCAGATAGCCCATTTCATCTAGGATTACTAAATCTAAATTATGAATTTTATTTCTGAAAGAAGAGAGTCGATTTAACTTCAAAGCCTTTTCCAATTCTTCCACGAGATGTGAGACACGGTAGAATCCTACCTCATAACCCATTTCACATGCCTTTCTGCCTAACCCGGTTGCCAGATGTGTTTTACCTGTTCCGGGAGTTCCTACGAGTAAGACATTTTGTTTTTTATCTATAAAATCCAGCCTGAATAATTCCTCTTTATCAAGATGAGAGGGCATATGGATTTGTTCTGTCCACTCATATTCTTCTAAACCTTTTTTATCTAGAAATCTAGCTTTCTTAATAAGACGATGAGCTTTTGCTATTTCTCTCAAATGTAACTCCTCATCTAATAGATCACTCAAAAACTGCTCTTTCGTATCAAAAGGGATCTGTTCATAGACTTCAGCTATATAAGCTAACCGTAATGATTTACACTTATTTCGGAGTTGCTCGCTCATGGAGTAACCTCCTTACTTGCGGTCAAGGAATCGTAATCTGACCAATTTATCTCGAAGGGATTCTCTTCTTTTCCCATTCTCTCTTCAGCGATTAACTCGTAGAATTCCTCGTTAATACGCTTCATATCATGTGTAATAAGTAAGCTTGCCACTGCCTTTAAACGTTCTCTTCGTATGACCAAGTGTTCAACAAGTAGGTAACTCTAAACCCTTCCGGGTAAATAATCTTTATACCCAGAATAAGCGACGGACCTCGGCTTATTAATCCAAGTTTTAAAAATTGAAATCCACGGAAGCGCCTTTCGCTTTTTCATATAAGGTCGATAATCATCTAATAATATCTCGCCATCAGGTGAGATGACCTTGACTGAGTTCCATGTTAATTGAACGTGAAGCAAACTATAATTAGACGCCCTTGGAACATGGACAAGCACCTGATCAAGTGTTATTTCATTGTATTTATTCACTTTCCCCATCTCTTCTTTAAAAACGGGATACTCTACTTTCGGGAGCTGCAGTAAGTACTTTTTCTCATGTTCCCACAGTTCATTTATTAATACATTCTTTTCATAGTGTAGGCGATTTCGGTCCTCAATTAGTTGCTTCTCTAATTGAACGGTTAAATCTTCAAAACTAGTCATGATGGGAGCCTTATTAAAGAAGTTATACCGAATATAACCTACTTTGTTTTCAACACTTCCTTTTTCATGGCCACTCCTAGGATTACATGCCTGAACTTCAAAACTATAATGATTCTGAAAAGCTATGAACTCATCTGTTAGTTGAACCTCCTCTGTCTTTGTACGTACTTTTTTACAGCTGGTGACAAATTATCAATTCTTAATTTCATTGGAACACCCCCAGCTTGTTTGAACAATAACTGAAGGCCATGTAGGAAACATTCTTGATTCTCTGATGGGAGAGGTACTGCAAATCCAGTGTTACTATTTGGATAGGACATGATGAGCAATCTTATATCTACTATTTCCCCATCTTGAACAGCTTCCATTACGCCAAAATCTACTTGTGCTTCCCCTGGAGGATGTTCTAATCTTTCATAGCCTTTATCTTTTTCATGGTGATGGGTATTGTTCCAATCTTGAACAAAATAGCATAGAGTCCGATAGGACCCCTTGAAACCTAACTCCTGTAGTTCCTGGAATAATTTCTTTTTAGTTCTTCTTTCTTTTCTTCTTAATTTGGAATCCTCAAAAAGCCAATCCGAAACAATTTCTCCCCAGTTCTCATCATGCATCATTCCCTTTTTAGGAGAGATCTTTGTTGTTGGTAATTGCTCCTCATCTGCATACTTCTTTGCTGTTCTCCAGTTTATATTTAATGTTTGTTGTATTTTGGTAATAGATAAGCCTTTGTTGTTTCTTAAGTGTTTGATACAATTAATATCAGACATTGCTAGCATCCTTTCTTTTCCTCCACTCTAAATTGATTCGACACCAATTACAGTAGAGGGACTTGGGGCGACTGGCAAGTCTTTTTTCTTTTCCATGCCTATAAAAATAGTGCAGGACTCTGCATTTTCCCTTTGCAAAGCTCTGCACTTCTATTTTGCAATAAACATATGGAACAGAATAAAACATACTAACTACAGAGATGTGATAGTCCGGACGGACTTTCGCTGTTTTCCATTCGGACATTTTGTAAGGCATAGATGGAAGAGAAGAAAGTGCGATTTTTTCCTCTTCTTCAAATGCCGAAAAGCGACAACCTTTTTTGCGTGTAAAAGGGCGCTTATTAAATTCATCTAACTTCTTCCAAACTTCTTCATTCAATTCCTTAATACAGAAACATTGTGTATTTCTTAAGGGTGCAATAATCCATGTATAGATAACATTTACTGTTTCCTCAACACTAGCTTTATCCTTTGGAGTACGAACCCGCGCAGGCATAACTACAGTATTATAATAGTCGGCCATTTCCCTATAAGTAGGATTTAAAACTAATTCCCGTGTAGTATGTTTTGCCACGCTCGCTTTTAAATTATCTGGGACCACAATTTGTGTGCAGCTACCAAAGTACTCGTAAGCACGGTTGTGTGCTGCAATCCATTAATGTAGATTCATCGAAAACGTTGCTTCGGCATAAGACAATTGACTACAGGGGAAATTGGCAACGAAAACATACGCTTTTACTTTTTCTCCTGTATCTTAGTCAATAATAAATGCTGTAGATCCTGCCCAGTTGTAAACGTTAAACTAGAATCAATAGTTTTCCACAAACAAGGTTACATCAATCCATTGCTTGGTCATTTCTTCGACTAACGGACGGAATAATCCTTTCTTTTCAGCTAAACGAATGACCTCACTTACTTTTTGACGAGAGTTATCAGTACTTGCTGCGATACCTCTAAGACTGATTCCCTCATAGTGTAATTCCGATATTTTCCAATAATTGTTCATAAAAAATGCCTCCGATATAAAAAATGTCACACCGATAGGTGTGACCATTCATTATACAAAGGTATTAAGTGGTAACCGAGTGGCATTTACTGGTACAATTTTTGTCATTCTGTGGGAAAAAGTATGTCACAGATGGTACATTTCGGTGGCGGTAATCGATGATTCCTAATAACCTCGCTGTTTACAATATATTAAATTTATTCATAACAGAAAAAGCGAGAAAGAACGGTTGTTTATTGCAAAATACAATGGTTTCGGTTTAACAGAATATCTTTAAAACAAAGCCTCCTTCATGAACTGCACCCCAATTGTTAGACACTTAAAATCTAACGATTGGTGGTGCTTTTCTTTTGGCCAAATTTACAGTGGAACAAAAAATTAACGGAGTAAAAGAGTATTTAAGCGGTAGTGAAGGATAAAGAATCATAGCGGATAGAATCGGAGTAAATGCCTCTGTATTTCGAAATTGGATTAAACAATATGAACTTCATGGAGATGAAGATTTTGCAAACGCTATACAAACTGTTCAGCTCAATATAAACTAAACGTACAAAACTATATGAACGATCATTGGACGTCTATAAATGAAACAGCTGCCATTTTCAATATTCCTGCTCCTTCAAGGGTCTATGAATGGTTAAAGACTTATGAAGCTGGAGGAGTAGATGCCCTTATTTCAAAGAAAAAGGGGAGCCCTTCAATGAAAAAGGAAAATCATAAACCAACCCAAAAAAGAGATTCAACAGAAGAAACAGTAGAAGCTTTACAGAAAGAATTATAACGGTTACGTATGTAGAATGTCTATACGATCGGAATAAGACCAAGAGATATTCACTTGTATCAACCATGTTAGAACAGGCCTTGGAACGTTTACAAAGTTATGAGGGTAAATCGCTTCTACTTCATTAAGAACAAGGCTGGCACTATTAAATGAAGCAATATCAACACGTACTAAAAGAAGAAAGGAATTACACAAAGTATGTCTCGTAAAGGAAACTGTTACGATAATGCAGTCATGGAAAAATTTTTGGTATTCTGAAATCGAATCTTCATTATCTAAAGGAATTTGAAAGTGAAGAACATTTTAAGTAAGAGCTTGAAAAATATAGAATTCTTTATACATAAGCAAATTAAGGAAAAATTAAAAGGCATTAGCTCGGTACCATACCGAGTTCATGCCCACCAAGCTGCCTAATGTAATAACCTGTCTAACTTTATGGGGTCACTTCATCATAGTTGGAGTGCTTTGATAATACGGTAGATAAAATTTTCGAACAACCAATTAATTTCAAATAATTTAATTACAATTTTAATTGATTGATCTTGCACCGTGAGCATCGAATTATCGTTTACTTTTTACATGCTTCTTTTAATAGGGAATACTTTATACTTCTAAGAAATAACTGATGTATAATTAGGTAATCAAAATAGCTAATTTGAAAATCTCTTTTCCAAGATTAGAAAATTTATCAATACTATTAATGATTACTTTTAAACTCATCTTTAAGTAAGCCATAAAGTAGAATATCCTCATACTGTCCATTATTATAATATGATTCTCTTAAAACTCCTTCTCTAGTAAATTTGAGACGCTCAACCATTTTTATTGAAGGAATGTTACTCTCGTGTATTTTAGCTTCAATTTTTCTCAAGTTCATCGAATAAAACGCTATTCTTACTAACTCCTCTAAGACCAATGGTCCAATTCCTTTTTGAGTGTATTTACCCTGTAGTAAAAGTCCTACTACACATTTTCGATTACTATATTCTACATTAAATATTTGTGCTATTCCCATTGGTTCGTTTTCCAAGTTCTTGATACAGAAAAATTTATCTATTTTACTATTCATCCATCTATTTATTCTTTCTTGTACTATACTTCTTGTCTGAGGTAGGGCATCAAAACTTATAGCATTGTTCTGGACTAAAACATCATTATATAGTTCATAAAAAAATTCATTGTCATTATTATCAAGAGGACATAAAGTATAAATTTTTTCCATTTTTATAATTTCTCCCACTGTTTTTTGATTATTTTTCGTTTCATAGGCAAAGTACTCTTATGCATTAATGCGAGAAAGGATAATTCGTTAATAAAAAGTCTCTTGGATTTAAAAATATATGATACTTTAGGTGATGTCATTTCTGATTTTGCAGAGCCTAAGAATGAAAATAAGAAAGTAAAAAAGGAAAAGACCTTTTTTACCTTCTTAATACAAATTGTAAATTACATCTTTACATTCCATCTTACAATTTGGCCAAGTTTTTTGACTTTAAGAGCCTTTTTCATTGAAATCACCTCCTTCAACTAATATTTCTGAGTTAATCAAATTTTGGATGAATTCGGTAAATTCATTATACTCATAATCTTTCTTAAAATAGGATTCGTAGTACTGATCAATTCTCAAGTGATTACTCTGTAGGGGGAGCAATAAATCATATATTTCTGTTTCTAAAAAAAATGCCTCTTTGGTTTTAAAAACTATAATAATAATTCCTTCTTCAATTTTTTCTACTCCTATATCTTTATTAAGATTAAGAAACATATCAAGGAACTTCCTTTATTAGATTGGATTTGAGTCAATATCTTGGACACAGAAAAGTTAAGTTTTTGTGTTTCTAATTTTTTGTGCATTAAAATGTTTTTCTTTCATTAGTCTGACACGGAGCCTCTGCGGGCCTGAATTCTTAGGCAAGAACTAGTAGTATCAAAGGCTGGTTTTGCCCAACGAGGCTATCATGCCCGCCACTCCATGCAAAACGAGGAATGTAGTGGAAGTCTAGCCAGGTTTGAGTACTACAAGCTTTATGCTGCCTTTGTTTGATCTTCTACTTCCTGTGGAGTTTTATAGCCTAAACTACTGTGAATTCTTTTTCGGTTATACCAGCCTTCAATAAATTGAAACATTGCTAGATTCGCAGTTTTGTAGTCTAAATAAGTCACATGATGAACTTCTTCCTTCTTTAAAATGGCATGAAATGATTCAATACAGGCATTATCATATGGGCAGCCCTTTTTACTGAAGGATTGTTTTATCTTTTTGGTTTCGCAAAGCTTTTGAAAGTCGTCACTGGTATAATGAGAACCTAAATCGGTATGCAGGATTAAATCTTTACTCGGATGTTGAGTATCTAAAGCATTATTTAAAGCCTTTATTACCAAATCAGTCGTCATAGTAAGTCCGAACGAATAACCAACGATTTTTTTAGAATGCAAGTCCAAAACGGAAGCTAAATAACACCAACCGTCTCTTAAAGTATGAATATATGTGATGTCAGCGACCCATTTTCATTGATTGTAGTCGTAGTAAAGTTTTGATCCAATAGGTTATCACGATCAACCACTTTCCCTTTACTAGATTGAGGACGAAACTTCTTTTTCACAATGGAAAAGAGGCCGGCGTCTTTCATCAGACGTTGGACGCGCTTTAAACTCACTTTATATCCTTCTTTCTCAAGGATCTTGTGAATTTTAGGTGCACCATAACGCATTTTACTTTCATTATGGATTTCTTTGATTCTTTTCGTTAGTCGTTTGTTTTCACATTCACGCTTAGATTCTGTTTTTTTAAACGATTGGTAAAAAGTGCTTTTAGGTATGCCTAATAAACCACACAAAGTCTGTGTAGCGTGTTGGTCTTGAAGATCTACTATTACATCTATTAACTCAGTTGTTTCTATTTTTTCGCGAATATGGCCATAGCCTTTTTTAAGATCTCATTTTCCTCCTGAAGACGGAGCATTTCCTTTTTCATTTTGACAATCTCATCAGATGTAACAGTTGTTCCGTCCTCCGTTTCAATAGGAGAAAACTTCTTAACCCATGCATAAATAGTTACTTCAGAAACGCCATATTCGCTACTTAAATTCTTAGCTGAGTGACCAGAATTATAAAGATCAACGACCATCTTTTTGAAATCTTGGTTATACTTTTTGCCTGTATTTTTGTTTCCCATATGGACACAACCTTTCCAAAATCATTTTATCACTTAACTAAGTTATGTCCATGAAGCTATACTAGCATCACCTCTAAAATGCCAGACTCAGCAACACTCAATAGACTTATTTAACTCAGTTAAACTTGATTGATTAATATGCTTAAGATTGACAGGGTGGGGGTCGGGGGTTCAAGTCCCTCACAGGTCATCATTAAAACAGGCACAAATCCTTTGTATATAAAGGGTTTTTGCCTGTTTTTGTCTTGATTGATTCTTATTGTATGAGTGTAGAAATTAGTGGATGTTTTCCTTTTTTAACTTAAAAAAAATAAGAAGTCATAACGTTTTTTGAACAATAAAAAGTGAACTAGATTTGAATGAAAATTCTTTTACGAACGGAGTGCATGTTGCTTAACCTATAATTTCCCATTGGATAAATATTCCTGGTTCTATATGATTTAGTAACAGATTATCCACTAATTCGTCTAATAAATAAACAAGGAGGGACAGTAATGAAATTACTAAAGTTACTAATTTTTATAGTGCTTTTGTTGTTAAGCGGCTGTAAAGAAACTCAAACTGATGAGAACAAAAATTTTGTAGGCGAATATAAAGATTATTACAACATACTTTCGCAAATGTAGTTAATGGAGGGACAACCAGAAGAGGAACTGGAAATATATTCCCAAGGTTTAATAGAGATGATGGAGCCATCATTGAGGTCTATCCTGGTGATACCTATGAGCCAGACCTTCCAAAAACACTGAAAGAAGGCTACTATGCAGAAGTCTTATTAGAAGAGGTTAATAGACATGCTGAGCAACCAAAGGTTATTGTTTCAACTAAAACGACAAATCTAGAGGAAGCAAAGGTAAAGATACCAAATGCACCTGGTAAGTTTTATCGATATTCGATTACCATTAGAGATGAAAAAAATCAATTCAAAGATATTAAATATGATCCGCTATATACAACATATGAAAATTATAATATGGCAATAAGAATGGCAAAGCCCTCGTATAAAGAAAATGAACTAATAACGCTTGTAGTGACAAATTGGGTACCTAACTATCTTTCAGTAAGTGAAAATTTTACTGTTCAAAAAAAAATAAGGGATAATTGGGAGACCATCGAACCTAATATTCCAGATAACCTTCCAGAACCACTGATTGGAACCATTCCATCAGCCTGGAACATGAGTTATCTGGCAATAGACAGTGATTCAATTTTACTACCAGATAAGGCTATTCAGACCATGGTGTTACGTTATTATTCTCTAGATGAGGGAGAATATAAACTAATTGTAAAGGCGGGTTCCGCTAGACACGTATATCAATTGGAAGATACTTTCATAGTTCATAAATGACTTTGAAAAGGAGGTCATTTATCTTCATATAAAGATTTATTTAATTGGAGAGGGGGCTCTTCTTCTAGAAGGAGAAGCTCCATTTTTAGTTGAGTTATTCAACTAAACCAGTTAATAGTTTGTCCAAATTATCCAATATAATCTTAAAATATCCGATGCATTACAAAATTCGCATATCAAATAATTCTGATACCAGGATAGATTTGATAATGTTTTATTCTGTAATTTCTTTATCGGGGTTAATTATTTATCTGAAGCAAATTGATGAGAAGATACCAAAAGAAAAATTAGTGGTTTTCGTCGGCGTTGGCGAATCGGGTTCAGGAAAAAGTTCTTTAGCTTTTGATACGATCGCTGTGGAGAGCAGTCGGCAATGGCAGGCGTCCTATCCACTTTATTTGAGGAATAAAATGCCGCACTATGAGCGTCCTGCGGTCGAATCTATTCATAACCTTACACCCTCTATTGTTATTGGCGATAACACATTATTTTATTAAGGATTAAAATGGTATCGTGAATAAAAATAAATTCAATGTGAAGAAAAGTACTTGAACCGTAGTTGAAATTACTTCGTTTATTACAAGTAATGATTTGTGCCTTTGATGATTTATCAAAGGCACAACTGGATATTACACCAGTTGTGCCTTATTGCAGAGTTAATCAATATCTTGGATAATTTTTTCTAAGAATTCACCCATCCGTTTAACGGCTGGTTCAGAAAAATCAAAACTGACGCCTGTTTCTTCATAAATTGCTGCGATGGATTGATTATAATCAGCACCTGCCCCTTTTTTAAAAGCTTCAACAGTCCGCTCTGGATTGTTCCGATAATTTTCAAGTAATTGGAGTGCACCAAGCATTGACATGGAGTATTCAATATTATAGAAAGGGTATTGGAAATAATGAATGGTTCCTGCCCAGCTCATTCCAACTTCTTCCTCAAGTCCAGAAGTATCAACAGGATTTAAACCATAGCGTTTCGAGATTTCGTAGTATTTTTCATCCCGCTCCTTGGCAGTGTGGTTAGGATTTGTATACATCCAATGCTGGAAAAGATCCCCTGACAATGGGCCGAATAACATCGTAAATGCCCTTCTCAGCTCTTCCCGCTGCGCACTTTTGAAATCTTCCTCATCTGGATAAAAACGATCCAGTTTATCCAGTAACAATAACTCCATTCCATGTGAATACAATTCAGCAATTTCCGAGCGGAGTTGGTAGCGTTCAATAGGACCGTGTTCAGAAAACTCAAGGTAGCCATTTACCGCATGGCCCATTTCGTGAATTAATGCGATCAAAGAGAAAAAGGAAGGACTGAAGTTCGCAAAAACAAAGGTATCCCCTGAAACGGGTAAGAAGGTGCAGAAACCGCCTGGGCTTTTTCCTTTCCGCTCTCCAAGATCTAGCAACCCGTTCTCTCTCATGTGATTGAATCGGTCTGCAAAATATGGGTCAGTTTTTTCTAACATTTCCGTAACACCATCCATAAGCGCGGACACTTCGGAATACGGTGGCTTCTTCATCAATTTAGCCGAATTGTCCCATGGGCGATATGTATCGACACCGAGCTTGGATTTAAAAATAGCTGCGAGTCGATTCCAAGCTGGGATAATATGTTTCTCTACATTTTCATGAAATTCATAACAATCTTGGACACTATACTCCCGATTTTTAGCGACAAACATATAATCTCGATAATTTTCAAAGCCAGAATTTAAAGCGATTTGATGGCGTAATTGAATGAGTTCATCCATGAGGGCGTCCATTTCAGGCTTAATTTGACGAAAGGCAGTTCCCATCTTTTTATAAGCTTTTTCTCGCACGGCTCGATCTAGATGATCAAGTTGGGCTTGGATAAATGGAAAAGGTTTTTCCTCGCCTTCCCATTCGACTGTTAATCCTCCCATAATTTCACTGTACTTGGTAGAAAGCTCTTGTTCTTTCACTTTTAATGGAATATTTTCTTCTCTGAACAGTTTAATTTTAGACTCACGAACACGTCGCATGAGACCATAACGAGTTTCATCTAATTGATGAAAATAGGGAGACTCACATAATTTTTCATTTAGTTTAGCTTCATATTTCATTAAGAGTGGTTGGACGACCTGCTGATCGTGCAGATAGATTGACTTAATGCTCTCATCCTCTGTATTCCTATAAAAATCGACTTGGTGACCTGTCATCGCCTCTTCGATTTTTATCATGAACTTTCGTTCTTCTTTTAACCACTTTTCTAGGTCAGTAACAGATGTAATGGGGATGTCAAGTAAGCTTTGAATTTGAGTTTCTACCTTTTTTACATCTTGTAAATCTATTAATTCTCTATAATAAGAATGACTTACTTCTTTTGTCATGAATTCCTCTCCCTCGCCTTTTTAAATTTTCTTAAAATTAATATTATCATATTATTGAATATTAGGTCTAAGAATCGTTTTTTAAATTAATTGGCCCAATAGCTTTTGCGGACTATCACAAATGGGAAGAAAATCAACTGATGGCGGGAGAATCGTTGGAGGAAAAAAGATGGGGGGGACTTTTCAAGTATGGAGACCAATATGGAATTTGGTGCTTGAATATATTTGAGAAAATTGTGCAACAATTCTAAGGGAGCGGAACCTTACTTTAAGGGGAACTATCTACTTTACTTTCAACGTAAAAAAGTGTAATATTTGTGACGATATTGTGAAATAACACACGTGATCTTGACATGTAATAACTATTATATAATAATTATTATAAATAAAATTTTATAAAATTTTATTACATAAATTTTTGGGAGGAATTTTTAAAATGTCTTTAATCGGAAAAGAAGTATTACCATTCACAGCACAAGCGTATCACAATGGAGATTTTATCACTGTAAGTGATGAAAATTTCAAAGGGAAATGGAGTGTCGTTTGTTTTTACCCTGCGGATTTCACATTTGTTTGCCCAACTGAGCTTGAAGATCTGCAAAATGAATATGCTACATTAAAGGAACTTGGAGTTGAAGTATACTCCGTTTCTACAGATACTCATTTCACACATAAAGCTTGGCATGATCATTCAGAAGCAATTAGCAAAATTGAGTATATTATGATTGGTGACCCTTCACAAAAACTCACTCGTAACTTTGAAGTTTTGGATGAAGAAGCAGGACTTGCTCAACGCGGCACTTTCATCATTGATCCAGATGGCATTGTTCAAGCTGTTGAGATCAACGCTGACGGCATCGGACGTGATGCAAGCACATTGGTAAACAAAATTAAAGCGGCTCAATATGTACGCAACAATCCAGGCGAAGTTTGCCCGGCAAAATGGCAAGAAGGCGGAGAAACACTGAAGCCAAGTCTTGATCTTGTAGGGAAAATTTAAGGAGTAATATCATGTTATTAGAAGCAGATATTAAAGCACAATTAGCTCAATATCTTCAGATGATGGAGGGTGACATTCTTCTTAAAGTGAGTGCTGGAGATGACCAAGTATCCCGCGATATGCTTGCTTTAGTAGATGAAATATCATCAATGTCTTCCCACATTAAAGTAGAGAAGACAACTTTAGAGCGAACACCTAGCTTCAGTGTGAATCGCATCGGGGAGGATACAGGCATTACATTTGCCGGAGTTCCCCTTGGACATGAATTCACTTCACTCGTTCTCGCTCTTCTTCAAGTAAGTGGACGTGCTCCAAAAGTGGATCCGAAAGTCATCGAGCAAGTACAGAAGATTAAAGGGGAGTTTCACTTTGAATCCTATATAAGCTTGACTTGCCATAACTGTCCCGATGTTGTTCAGGCTCTTAACGTGATGAGCATTCTCCATCCTGGGATCAGTCATACTATGATTGACGGTGCTGCTTTTAAAGAAGAAGTAGAGAAAAAAGACATTATGGCTGTACCTACGGTATTCCTTAATGGAGAACCGTTTGGGAGCGGGCGTATGACCCTTGAAGAAATCCTGGCTAAAATAGGCAGTGGTCCAGATGCTTCAGAGCTTGCTGATAAGGAACCATACGATGTCCTTGTCGTTGGAGGGGGACCTGCTGGTGCTAGTGCCGCTGTATATGCAGCACGTAAAGGGATTCGTACGGGGATTGTCGCGGAGCGTTTCGGCGGTCAAATTATGGATACACTCGGAATTGAAAACTTCATTAGCGTTAAGTACACAGAGGGTCCGAAGCTTGCAGCAAGCCTTGAGGAACATGTAAAACAGTATGAGAATATTGATGTGATGAACCTCCAGCGTGCAAAGCGTTTAGAGAAAAAGGATTTAGTTGAGATTGAACTTGAAAATGGCGCCGTGTTAAAAGGGAAAACGGTGATTCTTTCAACAGGAGCGCGCTGGCGTAATGTGGGTGTCCCAGGCGAATTAGAGTTCAAAAATAAAGGGGTAGCCTACTGTCCTCACTGTGATGGTCCATTATTCGAAGGAAAACGTGTAGCTGTTATCGGTGGTGGGAATTCTGGAATTGAAGCGGCCATTGATTTGGCTGGCATTGTGAAGCATGTCACAGTGATTGAATTTGCGCCAGAACTAAAAGCGGACTCCGTCCTTCAAGAACGTTTAAGCAGTTTAGCAAACGTAACGGTGATCAAGAACGCTCAAACGACTGAAATTACAGGTACTGACAAAGTAAATGGGATTTCGTATAAGGATCGGGCAACGGAAGAAATTCACCATATTGAATTAGAAGGAGTCTTCGTTCAAATTGGTCTTGTTCCGAATACAGAATGGTTGGCTGATACCGTTGAACGTACACGTATGGGTGAAATTGTTGTAGATAAGCATGGTGCTACAAACATTCCTGGCGTCTTTGCAGCAGGAGACTGTACCGATAGTGCTTATAAACAAATCATCATTTCCATGGGTTCAGGTGCAACAGCCGCTTTAGGTGCTTTTGATTATTTAATTAGAAATTAAGTTGATAGAAGAGAGAAGATTGAAGCTGAGATTAAAAAGTTGTTTAAAACGACTTTTTGATCCCAGCTTTTTCTTCGTTTTGTTTCTGGTGTTGATTTTTGAATCATTTCGTGGGAAACCAATGTTTTACGCGAAATGAGCCAAAAAATTGTTATATTAACAAAGCCAAAATAAAAAAAGAAACCGATTTGACAGTTTGCGGTGATTTTCCAGATAACCCATATGTACATCCAGATCTCTACTTTTTTCAACTCTAGTCGTTAAGCATCATAACAACCGTATTTAACGATGAGGATCACAATGATGGTATCTGTGATTTTTAAGGTGAATGATAACAGCATCATCTTTTTTATTTGAAATCAAGAGGGCTTTTAGAAACTCATAAGGAATCGATTTGCTGGTCATAATAAAGGAATAATGACTTGAATATGTGAGTTTTTATGCTGATTTATTCCTTAAATTAGGTGGAGGTTGGCAGGTGAAATACACTGTATTTTATTCACTAGGGTTAATAACATTTTTTGTCCTATTGGTCGTATTATTTATTGTGGTAGATCAACTTATTATTCACAAACTTTTCGATGTTCTTCAAGTTCCCCATTATATTCTTAATGGAATTCTATTGATTTTATTGATACCACTTTTAATGTTTTTTTTGAATTACATAAGGAAAGAACGTCAAAAATACATTGCTTCCCAAATGGAACTACAGAAATATAAACTGACATTGGAAAAGTCTACTATAGCTGCTTATATTATAAGTGAAAAAGGCTTTTTGTATATTAGCCCTGCCTTTGCAGAGTTATTTGGCTATTCCAGAGAAGAGTTTTATGAAGGGAAAACTGGAATAAATGATCTCGTAGAGGCTGAATTTCAAGAAATAATCTCGAAAAACATGAAAGATAGGCTTGAAGGAAAGGATGTTGTTGTTAATTACCAAATAAAGGCTCGAAGAAAGGATGGGACTGAGCTATATTTAGATTTGTATCCTTCATTAGAAGTGTTTAATGGTGATCATGTTATTATTGGAAATGTAATTAATAGAACTGAGAAGCACTTTATGCTCATTGAATTGGAGAAACGTGAAAAGGCTCTTACTCAGGCGCAGAAAACGGCCGGAATTTTTTATTGGGAATACGATATTCTTCAAGATGAGCTTATTTGGAGCACTCCCATTTACGAACTGCTAGAAATTTCAGAACAAGAGAAGGCAAGTTTTGACTTATTGTTAACAAAAGTTCATCCTGATGACCGAGAGCTACTGTTGACTAGTAAGGAGCAGGAACTAAAGGGGCGCTCTATTACGAATGTGTTCCGAATTATTAGAAAGGACGGTACGATAAGCACGGTATTTAGCGTATCACAACCCATGCTTGATGAGAAAGGCCAACCTACTATGGTTGTTGGAACGATGCAACCTAGAATGGATGTTAAAACAGGGAGAACTTCTACGTTTGAATCTTTAATAAGATGGGACAATCCCGAATTAGGTTTAGTAAATCCTAGCGAGTTTATTAAGATAGCAGAGGAAACTGGGGACATCGTTCCATTGGGTGAATGGGTACTTTCGGAGTCTTTACGAACGTTAAAACAACTTCATTTGTTTGGGAAGAAACATTTAAAAGTCTCTGTAAACGTATCGGTGAGGCAGTTATACCATTCACATTTTGATCAAACGATAAGAGCCATGCTTCAACAATATCAATTGCCTCCCAGTTCTTTGGAACTTGAGGTGACTGAAAGTATGCTAATAAATGATGACCAAGAAATATCAAATGTCTTAAAAAGTTTACGTGCCCAAGGCGTATGTATATCAATTGATGACTTTGGCAAAGGCAATTCTTCTATCTCCTATTTAAAAAGATTATCAGTTGATGTACTTAAAATTGACCGTTCGTTTATAACAGGTTTACCGAGTGCCAAGGAAAATGCTGCAATTACTACCGCAATGATTAATCTAGCCCATGATTTAAACATCAAGGTTGTTTGTGAAGGAATTGAGACAGAGGAAGAGTTAGCTGCGATTATAGAAATGAATTCTGATGAAGTGCAAGGATATTTCATCAGTTATCCATTATTAAAAGGGGATTTGATTCATTTTTTAAACAATGATACAGAGAAGGGTACTAAACTTTCAAATCTTTTTATGCCCCCTCGTGACTAAAAGGTTATGCATGATTGGATAGATACTTTCAGAGGAAGAAAAGACAAGAGATTGTTCTAAAGACCACTTTTTTTGCTAATTTGTATTGTTTTCCTCATAAATTTTAAAAATGAGAAAGGAGAGCATATAGACATGCTCTCCTCCTTGCTAACGACGATGCTCAACTAGGTCGATTGTTCCTAGTACTATGTGGGCTAAACCAAAACCGAATACTGTATTTGCGATCATTTTATTAGAACCGCGTTTTTGTTTTAGAGCGTAACCAGTAGCAGTTACTGCGGCACCTAATACTGTTGGGATCATACCTTCACGAATATTCAAAATGAAACCCCTCCACATCGAAGTTAACTTGGTGTATATTAACACCGATTTATATTATTACCGTAATTCTCATAATTATCATGCCAAATGATGATAAAAATGTGAGAATGGGCAATAGACTACTCATCTCTTTTTAAAGAAGGTCATTCATCATCCTTTAATTTCGTTAAATCTGTATCTTCTCCAAACTCAGTTGCATAATTAGGATTTCTATTTGTTTGTTGTCTATCATTTCGCTCAACTTCTTCACTCATCGGTGAAAATAAAAGACTTAAACAAATTAATCCACTCAATCCAACAAGACCGTAAATTAATCTGGACAAAAATGCTTCTTGACCACCAAATATAGCTGCTACGAGGTCAAATTGAAAAAATCCAATGAGGCCCCAGTTAATCGCTCCAATAATAATTAAGGTCAGTGCGATGCGTTGAATTATTTTCATAAAAAAATCTCCTTTAATGATGAATTTGATTACAGTAATAACATTTGTCCAGATATTCGTTTTTATACGAGTCTTTTCCGGGACTTTTACTGAATAAATTAAAAATGAAAAGACTATTGTTTGAAAAACGGTTGATTCGTTATAGAGATAAAATGCTTGAGAATAAGGTGAAATCAGGAAGATGGAAAATGTCGAGTGATCTTCAACAATGAGTGATTATCTTTATAACAGGTATAGAATGGAAAAAAGAGTACTATCTCGTTTTTACTGAAACTTTGCCTATGTTTATTTTTCTAATGATTGAAATGATCCCTCTACATAATAACAATTTTAATGAAAGACTTATGAATGAGTGATACCAAGACCAGCCATTTTTCCATTTAATTAGGTTCGTTTTTTTAGCTGCAATTGTTTCAAAAATGGTTTGAGGTAAAACAAAGGGAATAAGTTTCAAAATAATGCCAATGGGTTTGCTGTTTAATGTCCACTGGTTGTAGTAAAGTAAGATTAAAGGGTAGTGAATAAAATCAAAAGGAAGGTGGATTTTAGATTTTGGGAAGAGCTTCAGTGGATATTTAAGATACCCTTTAGATACTAAATATTTGTCAGAGAAAAAATTCCCAAGAAAACTTACAAGATATACAATAATCCAGTCCTTAAACGAACGTTTAACAATAGCAAATGGTAATAAAACCAATCCTACTATAGTTATTGTTATTAAAAAGTGAAACTGAATATTTTTTCTCATATGTTAAACCTCCTAATTATAATTTGTTGCAAGTAGTTATTTTTATGTGGAAAATTTTTTCGTAATGGGAGGGAAAATGAACGCTTTTGTTTTTTTTGAAGGAAATAATTAGAAGTGTTAGCATTCAAATGGATAGTGTGATTCTAGGCTTAAAAGTGGACATAGTTTTGTTATAAAAAATAATAATGATGGGATGTCTACATGGTTAAAACTGAAAGGAAACACTATGATGAAACATTTTAAAAGGGGAAAGTAAAGTATATAAAAGAAGACAAGAAACCTAGCATAAGTAGTTCAAGAAATAGGTGTGAATACAAATACCCTGTATAGCTGTTTCTTACAATTTCTTCTCCATCGCTCTTGATACTTTATATCTTCAAGTTTAACCAGCAGTTTCAGTTCTAAGCCTTCTTTTACATAAAAACATATGTACCTTGACACCTTCATTTTACGTATTCTCATAATTTTGAACGCATATTAGTAGCACCTTTTTTACATTCTTCAGCTCTTCTAAAAAAATTGATTTTTACAATACGAGAACCGTGATATTCAATTCTAACTCGAGTACTTGTTTCTAAAAACCTGCAGAACTTTAGAGGTTCTAGCAATTTTTGTAACGTTAATGCTAAGACAAGCTATTTTCTTGGGTAAAAGCACATTTCATAGAAAACAAGTAACTAGGTTAATGACTAAAGAATAGGATGATGTGAACTTACTAAAGTTAGGAGTGTATTTTATGGAACCAAGTCATGTAAATATGTATCATCAAACTCCTTATAATTGGGAAGCTGCTTTATCTTCACATCATCACCAAAATCCTTACTATAATGAAGACGTTGATGAAAGATTGTTTGGCCAATTATTTCCTTCAATAGGGATACCTGGATTTCAACCTCCATTTAGCTCTCCTGTTCAAAGTCAAGCAGGAGGACCACCAACATCACCACCGCCATCATTTGTTCCTTCACAAACACAACAAATAGAAGCATTTGCTGTTGATCCAGGTGGCATAAGGGGATGTTTATTTAGGTTTACTTACGTATGGCTAAGAGGTTTTCAGCAATTTTGGTTTTTCCCAATCTTTGTTGGTCGAAACTCTGTCGCAGGTTGGCGTTGGACTGGATTTAACTGGGTTTATTTCGGAATAAGTTTACAGCAAATTCAATCGTTTACTTGTATCTAATGAGTAAAATTTGAAATGTTCACTATTCTGATTAGATAAGTGTATATTTTTACCCGAAATGTCTTAGATGGTTAGGTGGCATGCTTTAAAACGGGAGTTATGGCAATACTAATTTGAAAGGTCCTCTGCAAATTGCAGAGTTTTTTCGATGGAAATGAGAGGAGCAAAATAGAAAGATTGAAAAGATGTATCACTGCTTCACTATTTTCAGAAAATAGTATATTTTATAATAAAAATCCACCCTTGAAGTTATTTTCAGGGGTGGATTTTATGTTATCAGTATGCTGTCCAGCCTGCGTCGGCGGCAATAACTTGACCGTTTACGAAACTTGATTCGTCTGAGCCTAGGAAAAGGGCAAGCTGAGCAATCTCCATTGGTTGTCCGACGCGCGGCATTGTTCCACTACCGGTCATTTGGCGACCCATACCAAACTCTGAAATGTTTGTCATTGTTGAACCGATGTTCGTTTCGACCCCACCAGGAGCGATGCCGTTACAGCGGATACCAGATTGTGCATACATATAGGCAGTGTTTTTAGTTAATCCGGTTACAGCATGTTTTGATGCTGTATAGGCTGCACCGGCACGAGCACCATGAAGTCCGCCTGCTGAAATATTATTGACAATGACGCCATGACCTTGCTCTAAAAAGATGTTTGTGGCAATTCGCATTGCGCGCATGACACCAGTTGTGTTCACCGCAAAGACGCGCTCCCATTTCTCATCGGTAATCTCTCCAACCGGTTCCATTCCATCCATAATGCCTGCATTATTAACTAAAATGTCAAGCTTTCCAAATGTTTTTTTTGTTTCAGTGAATAAATTGTCCAGGTCTGCTAATTCTGCAACATTAGTGCGATTCGCAACGGCAACTCCGCCGTCACTGTTAATCGCTTCTGCTACTGCCTGAGCCCCTTCAAAATCATAGTCTGAAACCACGACTTTTGCACCTTCTTTTGCATACAATTCAGCAATTGCTTTTCCCATCCCTGAAGCTGCACCTGTCACAATAGCTACCTTGTCTTTTAACCTCATCACAAAAATCCCCCTTGTCATTAATGAAATGTACAACAACTCCCCTTAAACAATTATTGTACATTTGTTCAATAAAATCATAATATTAAATGGGAATCAATTTCAATAAACAATAATAGATAAACTGCACAATATTGAACAAAAACATAAAACATGTTCAATAAAAGGGAGACGGTGATTTGAAAAAACATGACTTGCGCATTTTAAAAACAAAACATAACATACACCTAGTATTAACGAATCTATTGAAGAAAAAACCTTTAGCACAAATAAAAGTTACTGAACTCTGTAGAGAAGCAAACATTAATCGGGGTACATTCTATTTTCACTATCGAGAAATAGATGATGTATTTAAGGAATTATTTGCAGAGATTATGTTAGATTTGAAGGAATCTTATCACGAACCTTATCGTCATACAGAATTTCTTGAGGTAGAAAATTTAGATCCAAAAACGGTTCGTATATTTCATCATATCAAAAAATATGAAGATTTTTATAGAATTATTTTTTCAAAAGAGGTGTCGACAGCGTATTATTACATGTTTTTTGACGAAATTAGAGCTATTTGTAATGATGACAGAAATGTTGTCTATTTTGGAGAACCTAGCGATTTTTTATATTCTTTTTCAGCTAATGCGATAATAGGATTAGTTATTGAGTGGTACCGTCGTGATTTTCAAGAAACTGCAGATGAAATGAATATTCATTTGGTTAATATCCTGAAGGTTTATGGTAACAGGCGAAATGAAAAAGATAGATTTAAGTTAGAAAGGAATTAATTTCAGAAACAGGAATGAGCGAAGAGGCAACATTATCCGCTCGTTCCTGTTTCTTTATAGCCTAAAAAAATGTGGCGAAATTATGTCTGATTCTTTAGATAATTATATAAAGCTAAAGAAAACATAACGAAATATAACAAAAATCATAGTCCTATTTGTAAAGATCTCAACTTTCGCACCTTGAAAATCGACCTTGTTTTAGGTCTATTAAAGCTTTAAGAACAATCAACTTTGTTCCTTGACTATTGCCTTTAAACAAGAAAAGGCACCTGCTTCTTTGGTATAGTGGAAT
>NZ_JARGEJ010000710.1:0-295 GCF_029211245.1 Robertmurraya sp. DFI.2.37
TTTTCCCGATGACAATAATATCTTCTCCATGGTAACCATCCTCCGGCATCTCTTTCTCTAAGCCAAGCGCCTGAAAATAGCGAGCCTCTAACGATAAAGCAAAGTTATTGATTTGATTTCCGGCATCATTAATATAATACTCTCTAGAAACATCATAGCCCGCTTTGGCAAGAATATTACATAGAGAATCCCCAACCGCTGCTCCGCGTGCATGTCCTAAATGGAGGTCTCCTGTAGGATTCGCTGCAACAAACTCAAATTGGATCCTTTGTTGATTCCCTACCATCGTTTCACC
>NZ_JARGEJ010000711.1:0-295 GCF_029211245.1 Robertmurraya sp. DFI.2.37
AATAGCCTGTTTTAAAACATCCAAACCAGTTGAATCTCTAAGATGGTCGTGTTTTGTCGAAAGGGTGAGCGGGTCAATAATCGCAATATCGGGAACGAGCGATTTTGAAATAATCGTCATTTTCTTTTTCTTTTTGCTGTCAACAATTACAGAAAATTGCGAAACTTCGGACCCGGATCCGGCTGTTGTCGCCGCCATAATAATGGGAGGGAGAGGTTTTTTTATTTGATCAACTCCTTCGTACTCTGAGATTGTTCCGCCATTTGTGACTAAAATAGCTACTGCCTTTGCTACA
>NZ_JARGEJ010000712.1:0-295 GCF_029211245.1 Robertmurraya sp. DFI.2.37
AAACAATTGATGATATTAATGAAGTATGTGGAATTGTCCGGTTGGGTAGCCAGAGGGTATGCTTTAAAGGAAGTAACAAAGAAAGAGCTGCTTGAAAAGTCTGGAGGGTCTGCGGCCGTTTTTAACGGATTGGTCGAAAAGAAAGTCTTTGAGGTCTATCATCAGGAGATAGGACGTTTGGATAAAGGAATTTCGGATACCGGTGATATTAATCCGCTGAATATTGCGCAGCAACAGGCTTATGGCAACATTCTTCAATGCTTCAGAGAGAAAAATGTGTGTCTTCTGCATGGCG
>NZ_JARGEJ010000713.1:0-295 GCF_029211245.1 Robertmurraya sp. DFI.2.37
TCTCATGTTTGATTCAGATATGGATAACTTCCCAGAAGTTTGAGAAGATGTTGAAGAGTATGTGTTCAACATCGACCAAAGTGGAGAATGGAAGAGCCAAGATTTCGCATCCATGAATATGTCTACAAATGAAGTTAGCTACACTTTCTATAGTGAAGATTTAGACCGTTTAAACGAAGCGGTGAAAATGGTTGAAGATGTCATGAACATCTGTTTCGCTAGAAAGTTAGGACTGTAGGGAGTATCCTCCTTTACCCACCATGACACGATCCCTAAAGTTGATGAAGCAATAATT
>NZ_JARGEJ010000714.1:0-295 GCF_029211245.1 Robertmurraya sp. DFI.2.37
CCACTATTAAATACCGTTATCTGGGGATGCCGAATGAATTTAGTATTCCTTTTATAGATGACGCTTCTATTGAGAATTCGCTGCATTGTCTGGCTGTGGCTTTGTATATGATGGTTTCCCCTGAACAAATAACCGAGCGCATGGCGCGTTTGGAACAGATTGCTATGCGTCTGGAGGTAAAAGAGGGCAAGAATGGCTGTGTGTTGATCAATGATAGTTATAATTCGGATTTGGCTTCTTTGGATATTGCTCTTGACTTTATGTCGCGTCGTTCTGTTGATTCAGAAAAAAAACG
>NZ_JARGEJ010000715.1:0-295 GCF_029211245.1 Robertmurraya sp. DFI.2.37
GATAGAGGGGTAACGACAGATAATTTACGCATTAGCAATCGCGCCCATGTTATTCTCCCTTATCACTTAAAACTTGATGAATTTGAAGAAGAAAGTAAAGGTGCTAAGAAAATTGGAACAACGAAAAAAGGAATCGGCCCTGCTTATATGGATAAAGCAGCCCGAATTGGAATTCGTATCGCCGATCTTTTAGATAGAGAAGTGTTTGAAGCAAAGCTTGTTCGTAATTTGAAAGAAAAGAATCGCTTATTAGAAAGAATATATGAAACAGAAGTTTTTCAATTTGAAGATATTT
>NZ_JARGEJ010000716.1:0-295 GCF_029211245.1 Robertmurraya sp. DFI.2.37
GTACATCTTAAAAAGTTAACAGTCAAAAAACAAAATAAGATAAATAAATAAGGCAATGAAAATATAAAGTTATGGAATTGCATACCTCACAGATTATATTATTATAATTTGGCAAATCGCTTATTCTTTAATAATCTCACTTCTTTTTTCAAAGGAGTAAAATATTGTGGATATATTTTTTCCAATCCAACTCTAACTTTAGTTTTTAACATTATTCTAAAAAGATAAAAATATGATTTGAACGATAACTTATTATTAATAATCAATTCATTTTCTTTCACTCGCTTTAATTCGT
>NZ_JARGEJ010000717.1:0-295 GCF_029211245.1 Robertmurraya sp. DFI.2.37
TCGCCTGCGGCGCCTTGACCTCCATGATGCCCTCGCGCATGGTCTGCAGGCGCGCTTCCATGTCGGACAGCGGGGCGGAGGGCTCCTCGGAGGCGCCTTCCGCGTTGTCGCCGAGGGCAGCATCGAGGGCGTCGGCATAGCGCGAACGGTGCACCTGCTTGTTGTCGACGGGCTTCTTGGCCTTCTCCTGTGCCTTCTTGAACCAATCCGGCACGCCGTCGCTCGAAACGGGCTCGGCAGCGGGCGCGGACGGGGCCGGGAAGGGCGCCGGAATGCCCGCAGCCGCGGCCGCGGC
>NZ_JARGEJ010000718.1:0-295 GCF_029211245.1 Robertmurraya sp. DFI.2.37
GTTTGCTGTTTCTTCTCATTATGATTCTGCTATCTTTAACTATTTTGATGGTGGTGAAGGTTCGGCTTTCCGTTGCGCGGTGGAAGAACAAAAACAACTTCGTTATGGTGAAAATCCTCATCAGAAAGGTTATTTCTATGGAAATCTGGATGCGATGTTCGACCAGATTCATGGAAAAGAAATTTCCTATAACAATTTGTTGGATATCAATGCGGCCGTAGATTTGATTGATGAATTTGATGAGGTGACATTTGCCATTCTGAAGCATAATAATGCCTGTGGATTAGCTTCGCGC
>NZ_JARGEJ010000719.1:0-295 GCF_029211245.1 Robertmurraya sp. DFI.2.37
GGCGTGAAGGGCATCGTGGCCAGCCGCCTGGTGAACACCTACGGCGTGCCCAGCCTGCTGTTCACCATAACCGGCGACGAGGCGCGCGGCTCGGGCCGCAGCGTGGGCCAGGTGAACCTGTTCAAGGCCGTAGAGGCCGCATCCGACCTGGTCACGCGTTTCGGCGGGCACGAGGCCGCCGTGGGCGTCACCCTGCCCACGGCCAACCTGCCGGAGTTCGAGCGCCGCCTGTGCGCCTACATGGACGAGCTGCCCGAGGGCGCGTTCCACCCGCTCATCGAGATCGACGCCTGCG
>NZ_JARGEJ010000072.1:0-20474 GCF_029211245.1 Robertmurraya sp. DFI.2.37
TTGGCTTCCGAAGCTTTAAGCGTTTTAGAGCTAAAATCTTATTAACACATAAGTATAAAAAAGTGGGTGTTCATATTGGGTAAGGGCGAAGTAAGAGTTACTTCACCCCAACAATTGACGTTGAACCAAAAAAATGCTTAAATATAAAATGCATCGGTCAACTGAAGAATAAATGAGCCAATAAACAACGAGCTGATCACGTCCTTAAAGCTATGAGAACGTTCGTTCAATACATATTTTACTTGGCACGTTTGATATCGATTTGTTGTTTAGTAGGATCTAAAAGTGATAATTTTTCCATTCAAATGGGGAGTGATATTGGTGGAATACGTAATCGAAATGAATGGCATTCGAAAGGAGTTTCCAGGCATCGTTGCAAACGATAATATTACCTTACAAGTTAAGCAGGGAGAAATTCATGCATTGCTTGGGGAAAATGGTGCTGGGAAATCGACCTTAATGAATGTTCTTTTCGGTTTATATCAACCGGAAAAAGGAGAAATAAAGGTTAAAGGTGAACCCGTTAAAATTACCGATCCGAATGTGGCAAACCGCTTAGGAATAGGAATGGTACACCAGCATTTTATGCTTGTCCATAATTTTACGGTCACGGAGAACATCATTCTGGGCAGTGAGCCTACCGTTGCTGGGAAAATCAATATTAAAGATGCGGCAAAGAAGGTTGAGGAACTTTCAAAAAGATATGGCCTTGCTGTCGATCCGTACGCTAAAATCGAGGATATTTCGGTAGGAATGCAGCAGCGCGTTGAAATTTTAAAAACGCTTTACCGAGGGGCAGAGATTTTAATTTTTGATGAACCAACAGCAGTATTAACTCCGCAGGAAATTAAGGAGCTTATCCAAATAATGGGCAAGCTAGTTGCTGAAGGAAAGTCGATCATCTTAATTACGCACAAACTTAAGGAAATCATGGAGGTTTGTGATCGCTGTACCGTTATTCGTAAGGGAAAAGGAATCGGAACAGTGAATGTTGCAGAAACGAATCCTGATGAGCTTGCTTCCTTAATGGTAGGACGCGAGGTTCATTTCAAAGTAGATAAAGAGGATGCAAAGCCTCAAGAAGTCGTGCTGCAGATTAAAGATTTAGTTGTCACCGATGCGAGAAATATTCCTAGTGTAAACGGACTGGACTTAGAAGTGCAAGCTGGGGAAATATTAGGAATCGCAGGGGTTGATGGAAACGGTCAATCTGAACTTATTGAAGGAATTACAGGTCTAAGGAAGATAAAAGCAGGGAGCATAAAAATTAATGGGAAGGAAACCTCCCACCTAAGCACTCGTAAAATCACTGAAACAGGGGTTGGACATATTCCAGAGGATCGCCATAAACATGGATTGGTACTTGATTATACAGTAGGGGAAAACATCGTCTTACAGACCTATTATCAAAAGCCGTACTCAAATTCTGGTATTTTAAATTACAATAAAATCTATGAAAAAGCAAAATCCTTAATTGCGGAATACGATGTTCGAACACCTTCAGAATACACACCTTCCCGAGCTTTATCTGGTGGGAACCAACAGAAGGCAATTATTGCGAGAGAAGTCGATCGCAGTCCAAGTTTATTAATCGCAGCCCAGCCTACAAGGGGACTAGACGTCGGCGCAATTGAATTTATCCACTCCAAGCTGATTGAAGAACGGGATAAAGGCAGAGCCGTGCTATTAATTTCATTTGAACTGGATGAAATCATGAATTTAAGTGATCGAATTGCAGTTATATATGAAGGTAAAATCGTTGATATAGTAGACCCTAAAGAAACAACAGAGCAGGAGTTAGGGCTATTAATGGCTGGTGGCAAGAGAGAAAGAGAAGGTGTTTCATAATGCAAAAACTCCTGAAAAATGACAAGTTATTTAATATTGTTGTACCTATATTTTCAGCCATTTTAGGGATGCTTGTAGGAGCGTTCATCATGCTAATTGGTGGCTACGATCCGGCGAAAGGCTTCAGCGCTTTATTCCAAGGAATGTTTGGAAGTCCAAAAAATATCGGGGAAATGATTCGTGCTGCTTCTCCACTGATTCTGGCTGGGCTTGCAGTTGGTTTTGCTTTTAAAACGGGCCTATTTAATATTGGGGTTGAAGGACAACTATTAGTAGGATGGTTAGCATCTGTTTATGTCGGCTATGCTCTCAATTTACCAGCAGTTATTCATATACCTGTAGCGATTCTAGCCGCGGCAATCGCAGGTGGGCTATGGGGGATGATTCCCGGATTTTTAAAAGCGAAGTTTAAGGTACATGAAGTCATTGTAACGATAATGTTAAACTATGTCGCGCTATATACTACAGCGGATATTATTAAAAGATATTTGTATGCAGGCAATGAGAAGTCATACAAAATTCAAGAATCAGCTTCCCTTTCATCTGGATTTCTATCTAATTTGACCGATGGTTCTCGTCTCCATTGGGGTATTTTGGCGGCCGTTTTAATGGCAGTTATCATGTGGTTTCTTTTAGAGAAAACAACGACTGGCTATGAATTAAAGGCAGTTGGGTTTAACCGCCATGCTTCACAATATGCAGGTATGAATGTTTCCAAGAATATTGTCTTTTCCATGACCATTTCCGGAGCATTTGCAGGAATTGCTGGAGCGATGGAAGGATTGGGAACATTTCAAAATATGACGGTGCTTTCTGCATTTACGGGAACGGGATTCGATGGAATCGCTGTTGCCCTATTAGGGGCAAATAATCCGTTCGGGATTATTATTGCTGGAGTATTATTTGGAGGTTTGAATACAGCAGCGCCGCAAATGAATTTCAATGCGAATGTCCCTTCAGAACTTGTTGAGATTATTATTGCCTTAATTATTTTCTTTGTTGCATCTAGTTATTTAATCCGCTTATTACTTACACGCTTTAGCAAGGAGGGGAAATAACATGAGCTTTTTAGATATTTTGGTGATTATTATTCCCGCTACGTTGTATACAGCAGCTCCCCTCATTTTTACTGCTCTTGGTGGAGTATTGAGTGAACGCTCAGGCGTTGTAAATATCGGTCTTGAAGGGCTTATGTTATTTGGAGCTTTTGCAGGTGTTGTGACAACTTTAACTCTTCAAGACAGTGTGGGTGCGGCTGCACCATGGATTGCGATCGTTGTTGCAGCGATTGCTTCCGGGATCTTTTCTCTTGTACATGCTGTCGCAAGTATTACTTTCCGTGCAGATCAAACGGTATCAGGAGTAGCGATCAACATGCTGGCGGCTGGACTAACCCTTTTCTTAATTAGAAGAATTTACAATAAAGGGCAAACTGATTTTGTTGATTACCGCATTAACAAGCAGGATGTTCCGTTTTTATCGGATATTCCGGTTATTGGTGACATTTTCTTTTCACGTATTCCTTATACATCCTATATTGCCATTTTCGTTGCCATTATAGTTTGGTATATTGTTTTCAAAACACCATTTGGTTTACGGCTCCGCTCCGTTGGTGAACATCCAATGGCTGCCGATACAATGGGGATTAATGTGAATCGCATGCGCTATATTGGAGTTGTTTTATCTGGTGTATTTGCCGGAATTGGTGGTTCTGTTTACGCGCTTTCGATTTCTGGTAACTTTACAGGACATACGATTGCTGGGCAAGGATTCCTAGCTTTAGCTGCGATGATCTTTGGTAAATGGCATCCAATCGGGGCGATGGGAGCTGCGCTATTTTTTGGATTTGCAACTTCCTTAAGTATCACTGGAGCACAAATTCCACTGCTTCAAAATATTCCATCAGTATTTTTAATTATCGCACCATATGTGTTAACGATTTTGGCGCTAACTGGGTTTGTTGGTCGTGCAGATGCTCCAAAAGCTTCAGGGATTCCTTATGTTAAAGGACAACGCTAATAGTAATTTTGACCTGACATTTGTCAGGTCTTTTTGATCCGAGGATGTTCTTCTACTTGAAATGGAAAATAGCGGCAAGGTATAGTAATAATAACTTCTTGAAAGTTTACCGAATATTATTGGGTATGATAGTAAGGAGTATGTACGATGCTAAGGAGGATGTCTTAATGACTGTAATATCAGAAACAGTGAAAGAAATGCAAGGCTACAATCTTCATATTGTAAAGACAGAAAAGTTTAAAACAAATACACTTGTTTGGAAAATGAAGGCTCCATTAAGCAAGAAAGAAGTGACACTGCGCGCATTATTGCCTTATGTTTTGCAGAGCAGTTCAAAAAAGTATCCATCCTCAACAAAATTAAGAACTTTTTTAGATGAATTATATGGAGCTAGCTTTTATGTCGATTTGGCCAAAAAAGGAGAATATCATGTTATTAGCTTCGCTTTAGAAATCGCCAACGAGAAGTTTTTATCTGATAAAACACCGCTTTTAAGGATAGGGATGGAATTTTTAGCGGAAATTTTGACAAATCCAAATGTTGCTAATGATGCTTTTGAGCAAGATACCGTTGAAAAGGAGAAACGTACTCATAAGCAAAGAATCCAATCTAACTTTGATGATAAGATGAAATATTCAAGCACAAGACTAGTGGAGGAAATGTGTAAAGGGGAACGATATGCTCTTCATGTCCATGGTGAAATGAATGAAGTGGACGGGATAACGGCACAAAGTTTATTTTCCTATTATAAAAAGGCATTTTCAGAGGATGAATTGGACTTATATGTAATAGGGGACGTATCTGAAAATGAAGTAACAGCACTAGCAAACGAAAAAATGAAGTTTTCTCCCCGTCAGCCACAACTCCTTGATCGAAATGAAGTGGTCGGAGATCGTGAAGTAAAAACCATTAATGAAGTGCAGGATGTTAAGCAAGGGAAATTAAATATTGGCTTTCGAACAAATGTACTTTATGGCGATGAGGACTATTATGCCCTTCAAGTGTTAAATGGAATTTACGGGGGCTTTTCTCATTCAAAGCTATTTATAAACGTTCGAGAAAAAGCCAGTTTAGCTTATTATGCAGCTAGCCGTTTGGAGAGCCACAAGGGATTGATGATGGTCATGTCGGGAATTGAACACAAAAATTATGATCAGGCAGTAGCGATTATTAATGAGCAAATGGTCGCTATGAAAAAAGGCGATTTTTCCGAACAGGAACTGGTACAAACAAAGGCAGTCATACGGAATCAGCTTTTAGAAACTGTAGATACGGCAAGGGGAATGATTGAAATCCTTTATCATAATGTCGTTTCCCATCAAAACATCACATTGGATCATTGGTTGGTACAAATGGAGAGAGCAACAAAGGAAGATATCGTAAAGGTTGCTCAGAAAATCCAGCTTGACACTGTTTACTTTTTAACGGGACAGGAGGCGATGCAATAATGGAAAAAATCACATTTGAACAATTACAAGAAGAGCTTTATTATGAAAAATTAACCAATGGTTTAGACGTCTATATTCTTCCGAAAATAGGATTCAATAAAACGTACGCAACTTTTACGACGAAATACGGCTCCGTCGATAACCAGTTTATCCCTCTTGGCAAAGAAGAGTTTGTTAAGGTGCCTGATGGTATTGCCCATTTTCTCGAGCATAAACTGTTTGAAAAAGAGGATGGGGATGTTTTCCAACAATTTAGTCGCCAAGGTGCATCTGCGAATGCGTTTACTTCCTTCACAAGAACAGCTTATCTCTTTTCCAGTACTTCAGATGTGGAGTTGAACTTAGAGACATTAATAGATTTCGTTCAAGACCCTTATTTTACAGAAAAAACGGTTGAAAAGGAAAAAGGGATTATAGGTCAAGAAATTACGATGTACGATGATAATCCAGATTGGCGACTTTATTTTGGTTTAATTGAAAATCTCTATCAAAATCACCCTGTTAAAATTGATATTGCTGGAACGATTGATTCCATTTCCCATATTACGAAAGATCTGTTGTATGAGTGCTATAACACTTTCTATCATCCGAGCAATATGTTACTGTTTGTAGTCGGACCAGTTGATGTCGAGAAAATAATGAAACAAATTAAAGAAAATCAGGCAAAGAAACCATTTGAGTCACAGCCAGAAATTAAACGACGATTTGAGGCAGAAAAAAAGGAAGCGAACGAAGGAAAGAAAGTCCTTGAAATGAATGTGCAGACCCCGAAATGTCTGCTTGGAATAAAGGCATTGCATCATGACCAAAGTGGAATGGAAATGCTGAAAAATGAACTGACTACGAATGTATTGTTGGATATGCTATTCGGAAAAAGTTCAGCCAATTATGAGCAGCTTTATAATGAAGGATTAATTGATGATACATTTTCCTATGATTATACGCAGGAATCGGGCTTTGGCTTTGCCATGATTGGTGGCGATACGAGCAATCCTGAGCAATTAGTGGCGAGACTGAAGGAAATGCTTTTTGCAGTGAAAAACAGTGGTTTGACAAATGAAGCGTTACAAAGAACAAAAAAGAAGAAGATCGGCGGATTTTTACGGGCAGTCAACTCTCCTGAATTCATTGCCAATCAATTTACACGCTATGCATTTAATGAAATGAATTTATTTGATGTTGTTCCAACACTTGAAAAAATTACAATTGATGACGTGCAAAGGGTCGCAAACGAGTTTATTTCTGAAGAGCGTTTATCGGTATGCCAGGTCATCCCTAAAAAAAAAATAAGAGCAGTGTTGTAGGGAGTAGGAAGGATTTTCTATGAAGAAATTTGTGTTAATTACGGGTGCAAGCGGTGGAATTGGCAGGGTGATCGCCTTAAATCTAGCGAAGGAAGGCTATAATCTATACTTGCACTACTTTAAAAATGAACAGTCTATTCATCAGCTGACGGAGGAGCTATCTCGTTATGAAGGGGAGTATATTCCAATACAAGCTGATTTATCCTCTCGTAATGGTTATAAATTGCTTGTTTCTCAAATATTTTCACTTGATGCGATTATCCACAATAGCGGGATGAGTCATTATGGTCTTCTTGTTGATTTACAGGAGGAAGAGGCGGAAAACTTAATTACAACTCATGTTACAAGTCCGTTATTGCTAACAAAAGAGCTGTTGCCTAAAATGCTAAAAAATAAAGGTGGCAACATCATTGTCATTTCCTCCATTTGGGGTCAAACAGGGGCCGCTTGTGAAGTTGCATATTCAACCGTTAAGGGTGCACAAATCTCCTTTGTTAAGGCATTGAGTAAAGAGGTGGCCTCAAGCGGGATCAGGGTTAATGGCATTGCTCCAGGAGCGATTCAAACACCTATGATTACTTCTTTTTCAGAGGATGAACTTGCTGATCTGGTTGAAGAAATTCCAATGGGGGAATTAGGGAAACCAATACATGTTGCTGATACCGTGTCTTTTCTTTTATCAGAAAAAGCAGCTTATATTACTGGACAAATTATCGCGGTAAATGGTGGCTGGTATGTGTAAATGAAAGGACGGCTCATTCACCCTTTGATTGCCCCCTACAGTATCTATTAAATACCTTGATGAAAAAATATGTAAAATATGTATAATATCCCTGTCAAGTAAGCAAAATAACCACGTAATATAATTAAGGAGGTTATTTCATGTCTGTACTTGATAATTGGAACCAATGGAAAGACTTTTTAGGAGATCGCCTACATCAGGCTCAAAATGAAGGAATGAATCAAGAGGTAATTAGCGATATCGCATATCAAGTTGGCGATTATTTAGCAAAGCAAGTTGATCCGAAGAACGAACAAGAAAGAATTTTAGCTGATCTTTGGTCGGTTGCAACTCCAGAAGAGCAACACGCGATTGCTAACGTAATGGTTAAGTTAGTACAAAATAATGGAAATTCTTAAAATGATTTTGTTTATTCTTAAAGAGAGGCATTGCCTCTCTTTTTTACTCGTGGTTTAGGAACTCCTTGTGGTCGATCTCACTTTGAATAAGTATCTTTTAGTCTAGTGCACCTCAAGCAGCCGAGTGCAAACCAAACATTACCGACAAGTTAAGGGAGAGCCATTAGGCTTTGATTATTGAAAGAGCAGACATGTTGTAGTTAGGACGGTGAATATGAAAAGGGGATATTCCTTTGATCTGTCCTCATAGGAATCATTAGAATGATATGTTTTTGATGGCGTGCTCCTGATCATTATGTTGTGCAAAATTACTTTAAAATAAGGATAAAAATTGTCATAAATATGGGAATAAGAATATAATTGTTATGGGTGCTCTTATCTATATCTTTTTCTAAACTTGAACTCGCTTTTTTCTTTCATATTCATAGAAAATCCTTTATTATAGAAGCTAGATGAATTTGCTTAATTTTGGTGAATTTGTCGAATAAGAGAATAATTTGGAGAATGCCAGCAACGCTCTTTCCAAGCTGATGGAATTTATAAAGATACCATGCGCATTTTGGGATCACAGGCACTCCTATATTTCTACTTCTAAGGAGGTTTTCCATGGAAAAGCAAGAATGGTACTTAGAATATGAAATAACAACAAATCGCCCTGGACTGCTTGGTGATATTTCGTCATTGCTAGGAATGCTTTCTATTAATATTGTGACGATTAATGGTATCGATGAGGGCCGACGCGGGCTGTTAATTTTAGCTAAAAACCATGATCAAATTGTTAGACTAGAGTCTATTTTACATACGATGGATACAATAAGAGTCATAAAGCTCCGTGTTCCAAAGCTAAGGGATCGATTAGCTGTTAGACATGGACGATACATACAAAGAGATGCTGATGATAAAAAGACTTTCCGCTTCGTTCGGGATGAGCTTGGATTATTAGTTGATTTTATGGCAGAATTATTTAAGAAGGACGGTCATAAGCTTATTGGCATTCGAGGCATGCCGCGTGTTGGCAAAACAGAATCTGTTGTTGCCGCCAGCGTTTGTGCAAATAAAAGATGGCTGTTCGTATCATCAACGTTATTAAAACAAACCATTCGTAATAAATTAATTGAAGATGAGTATAGTGAGGATAATCTGTTTATTATCGATGGGATCGTCTCAACTAGGCGAGCTAATGAGCGTCATTGGCAATTGGTGCGGGAGATTATGCGCTTGCCTGCCGTAAAGGTTGTTGAACATCCTGATATATTTGTGCAAAATACAGAGTATACTCTCGATGATTTTGATTATATTATTGAATTGCGAGATGACCCTGAACAAGAGATTACATACGAAGTTGTTGAAAAAAATAATATGTTTTCTGATTCTGACTTTGGTGGTTTTGATTTTTAATGTAAGGTCAGATTCCTTAACCAAGGTTGAATATGATATGTAGGGTTGAAAATGATGTCTTCGATTGCTCACATTATGGAATGGTGATAGAGACATAATGAAAATTATCAGTTGGAAGGTGTTACAAATTGACGGAATTAGGGAATCGTTTGAAGGAGGCTCGTCTTGAAAAAGATATGAGCTTAGATGATTTGCAAGCTGTGACGAAAATTCAAAAAAGATATTTAGAGGGAATAGAAGAAGGAAATTATAGCATGATGCCAGGGCCTTTCTATGTCCGTGCCTTTATTAAACAATATGCGGAAGCAGTTGATTTAGAGCCTGAAGAGTTGTTTGAGCAATATCAAGCGGATGTGCCGACAGCTTTTAAAGACGATTTACCTGAGAAGCTTTCCCGTGTTCAAACTCGCAGGAATATTTCAGGAGGAAGTTCTAAATTCTTTGATATTCTTCCGAAAATATTGGTTGCAGCTTTTATAATTGGTGCGCTGGCAGTCATTTGGTATTTTTATTCGCTCAATGCTGGTAAAGATTCGAATGAGCAGATAGAGAATAATACTGATGGGGCATCTTATGAAGAAGCGGAGAATTTATCGCGTGAACCAGTAGAAGAAGAACCAGTAGTTGATGAAGAAACGGATGAGCAAAATCGTACAGATGAAGATGGTGATTCAACCGAAGAAGAGGTTGCACCAGAACAAGAAATAACAGTTGTGGAATCGCAAGGTAGAAGAACTACTTATGAGCTTAAAAATGCTGAGAGCTTTGAATTGAAGCTTGTTTCCACTGGTGAAACTTGGGTTAGTATTAAAAATGGAGCTGGCCAATCGTTCTTCCAAGGAATGCTTACGACAGGTGGTACGGCTAGTCATACAGAGGATTTGTCAAATGAAGAAGAAGTTGTGATCAGGGTTGGAAGTGCGCCAAATACGGAGATTTATATAAATGACGAAAAGCTAGAATACGCTGCAGCACCTGAAAGTCAGACCGTACAAGATATTACGATTCGTTACACGAAAGCTTCTGAATAGTCATCGATTCGGTGACTATTTTTCGCTTTTAACTATTTTGTCTTCTGCATCGATTTTTTTACAATATTATGTAGAAAATGAAATAAACGATTAAGGATTAGGATTGATCTATATTTTTAAAGTTGGAGGGTAAATTAAATGAATTTGCCAAATAAAATAACTGTCTCAAGAATTTTACTTATACCTCTATTTCTTTTTATAATGCTCTATCCTTTTTCATGGGGTGAGATGAAATTTCTTGGTGCAGAACTTCCAGTTGCCCATTTTGTGGGAGCATTGATCTTTATTATAGCCTCTACGACCGATTGGGTTGACGGCTATTATGCTCGTAAATATAATTTAGTAACGAATCTTGGGAAGTTTTTAGACCCGTTAGCGGACAAGTTACTCGTTTCGGCAGCGTTGATTGTTCTTGTCCAAATTGGGATGGCATCGTCATGGATTGTGATTTTAATTATTAGTAGAGAATTTGCGGTAACAGGGCTTCGGGCAATTTTGGCTGGAGAAGGTGAAATTGTTGCTGCCAATATGTTAGGAAAAATAAAAACGTGGACGCAAATTATTGCGATTTCAGCTTTATTATTACATAATATGATTTTTGAACTCGTGTCATTGCCGTTTGCTGATATAGCCCTTTGGGTCGCTGCATTTTTTACAGTTTGGTCAGGCTGGGATTATTTTAGTAAAAATAAACATGTTTTCATCAACTCCAAATAGAAGAAATTTAAAATATTTGGCTAGACATAACTTTCATGAGTAGGAGTGTTTTACATGAACGCGGAAATCATTGCAGTTGGCTCAGAATTATTGCTTGGACAGATTGTGAATACGAACGCTCAATTTCTTTCGAAGCAACTTGCCAATATTGGTGTCAATGTTTACTACCATACAGTTGTCGGTGACAATCCAGAACGTTTAAAGCGTGCCCTAGAACTTGCGGAGAGTAGGGCGGATCTCATCATTCTGACGGGTGGGCTCGGCCCTACGAAGGATGATTTAACGAAAGAGACGATCGCGTCACATATAGGGAAGAAGCTCGTTCATGATGAAGTGGCTCTCGCTTCGATTGAGCAGTACTTTCAAACGACCAATCGAGTAATGACAGACAACAACCGTAAACAAGCCCTTGTATTAGAAGATGCTGCTGTCCTTCCGAATGATCATGGAATGGCACCTGGAATGGTTGTGACTGTCAATGAACGAAGTTATATGTTATTACCAGGTCCACCTAAAGAACTTGAACCAATGTTTTCCCAGTATGGAGAAAAGGAGATTTTGAAGCTTCAGCCGATTAATGATAAAATTGTTTCCCGTGTTCTCCGTTTTTTTGGGATCGGAGAATCGATGTTAGAGACTGAAATTGATGATTTAATAGATGGACAGCAAAACCCAACAATTGCGCCGCTAGCTGCAGATGGTGAGGTAACGCTTCGATTAACGGCGAAGGCGAAAAATGAAGAACTCGCTCATCAGCTAATCGACAAGACTGAACAACAAATTCTTGCAAGAGTGGGAGAGTATTTTTATGGTTATGATTCCACGTCATTAATGAATGAGTTGTTTCAAGAGTTGGATGCTCGAAATTTGACGATAGCCTGTGCCGAAAGCCTTACAGGAGGACTTTTTCAGCAGGAAATGACTTCAATATCAGGTGCGGGTGATGTTTTTAAGGGTGGTGTTGTTTGCTACGCCACTGAGGTGAAGAATCATGTCCTCAACGTTAAGAAGGAAACGACAGATACTTATGGAGCAGTTAGTGCTGCTTGTGCGCTTGAATTGGCAGAAAATGTCCGTTCCCTCATACAAGCTGATATTGGCATAAGTTTTACAGGAGTCGCGGGACCAGCAAAGCAAGAGGGCAAACCAGTTGGAATGGTCTTTATTGGCATTTCTATTAAAGGAAGAGAGCCTAAATATGAGCAGTTGCAGCTTGCGGGGACGAGGGAAGGGATTCGGCTTAGAACGATAAAGCATGGATGTCATTTCCTGCTCAAAAGTTTAAAGGAATGATAAGACTTAAAGGAAAAGCAAGTGAGAGGATACGGTTCAACATCCCTTCACTTGCTTTTATAGTTCAGAAGAAGAAAGGCAATTATGTTCGATATGCCGAACGTAGATTGTAATTGTCAGTCATCTCTTTCGTACAATTAATAGGTCTACATTGATTTTTTCTGACTCTCTTTTTCTTAACAATGTCTTTAGTTTATGGAGAATGTCAATGTATCCTTTTAAAAGCACTGTTTGGACATCAATAGATTGCTAGATTTTTACGATTGTAGCGAATGTTGCAATGGGCTGCGCTACTTTCGCAATAACATAAAGATAGTCAAATATTTTCAGACATTGGTCAATATATCAATCATTCACCAGTCATACGTATTAAAAGGAAATTCTTTCCTTAGGGGAAGTTGAAAATTTCCGCTCTTAATGAACCGAGAAAAAAACGAATGGATGTTCGATTTTTTTCTCGACAAATGATTGGAAAACAGTTATATTAGAGATAGGTTTTTTAAGAGATGAACCGATTGGATGAAATAAGGAGGAATTTATAGTGAGCGATCGTCAAGCAGCCTTAGAAATGGCGTTGAAACAAATAGAAAAACAATTTGGTAAAGGTTCCATTATGAAATTGGGTGAACAAACAGATCGGCAAATTTCTACTTCACCGAGTGGCTCTCTAGCGCTAGATGCAGCTCTGGGGATTGGTGGATATCCACGGGGACGGATTATTGAAATTTACGGGCCAGAGAGTTCTGGTAAAACGACTGTGGCTCTGCATGCAATTGCAGAAGTGCAAGCTGAAGGTGGACAAGCTGCATTTATCGATGCTGAACATGCTTTAGATCCAGTTTATGCTTCAAAGCTCGGTGTTAATATTGATGAATTGCTTTTGTCCCAGCCTGATACTGGAGAGCAGGCACTAGAGATCGCTGAGGCACTTGTAAGAAGTGGTGCAGTTGATATTTTAGTTATCGACTCTGTTGCTGCGCTCGTACCAAAAGCCGAAATCGAAGGGGAGATGGGAGATAGTCATGTTGGTTTGCAGGCCCGGCTAATGTCTCAGGCTCTTCGTAAGCTTTCTGGAGCGATTAATAAGTCTAAAACCATCGCTATCTTTATCAATCAGATTCGTGAAAAGGTTGGGGTGATGTTTGGAAATCCTGAAACAACACCTGGAGGACGTGCTTTAAAATTCTACTCCTCTATCCGTCTCGAAGTCCGTCGTGCTGAAACATTAAAGCAAGGCAATGATATGATTGGAAATAAAACAAAAATTAAAGTCGTAAAAAATAAAGTCGCACCACCATTCCGCGTTGCTGAAGTGGACATTATGTATGGAGAAGGGATTTCTAAAGAGGGCGAGATTATCGATTTAGGTTCCGAAATTGATATTGTTCAAAAGAGCGGCTCTTGGTACTCCTATAACGACGAACGCCTTGGCCAAGGCCGTGAAAATGCAAAGCTATATTTAAAAGAAAACCCAGAAGTTCGATTGGAAATTCAGCAGAAGATCCGTGAATACTATGGCTTGGATGGTGTTAAGGTCGTAGAAGGTGAAGATGAGGGTCAAGAAACTTTTGACCTTGTAGATTAATCTATAACAGCTTGTATTTATTGACGTACAGAAGTATAGGGATATGTCTTATTTAAAACAGCAAAGCTTAAAATGCTTTGCTGTTTTGTATGCCAAAATTTCCTCTTTGTGAACGAAAGCTAATAAATGATGGCATAATCGAATCAATAAGCTCTACAGCTTAAGTTACAACTGGAAATAGCCGACTAGACAGGCACTTGACAATAAAAATTCACACCTTTACAATTAATATGTATATTTTACAATTTTTATAATGATTAAAACGTTAAAAAGCCTTTGTGCTGTATATTGATGGATGACAATGTACATGCCGACAGTTTAGAAACGTAAAAACAAAAAGTTCATAGCAAGAGGAGGTGAAATGATGGATTTAGTAATTATAATCATCTCCATTTTGCTTGGCCTATTCGTCGGTGCAGTTGTTGGCTATTTTGTTCGTAAATCCGTTGCTGAAGCAAAGATTGCAGGCGCAAAAGATGCGGCGGAGCAAATTTTAGAGGATGCAAAGCGTGATGCGGACTCGACTAAAAAGGAAGCTCTGCTAGAAGCAAAGGATGAAATTCACAAGCTTCGAACAGAAGCTGAACGTGAAATTCGTGATCGAAGAAATGAGTTGCAAAAACAAGAAAATCGTTTAATGCAAAAAGAGGAAAACTTAGATCGAAAAGATGAGTCGTTAGATAAACGCGAATCACTATTAGAAAAGAGGGACGATTCTCTTAACAAAAGACAACAGCATATTGAAGAGATGGAAAGCAAAGTGGACGAGATCTTAAAGAAGCAACAATCTGAGCTTGAACGCATCTCAGGCTTAACGCGTGATGAAGCGAAGTCCATCATTTTAGAGCGAATGGATAAGGAATTATCTCACGAGATCGCTTTAATGGTTAAAGAGAGTGAGAATAAAGCAAAAGAGGAAGCGGACAAGAAAGCAAAAGAAATCTTGTCATTAGCCATTCAAAGATGTGCGGCGGATCACGTGGCTGAAACAACTGTCTCAGTTGTAAGTTTACCAAATGATGAAATGAAAGGTCGCATCATTGGACGTGAAGGTCGTAATATTCGTACACTTGAAACTCTTACTGGGATTGACCTCATTATTGATGATACACCGGAGGCTGTTATTCTTTCAGGCTTTGATCCAATTCGCAGAGAGACAGCGAGACTTGCGCTAGAGAAGCTTGTTCAGGATGGTCGGATTCATCCAGCTCGTATTGAAGAGATGGTTGATAAGGCACGTCGCGAGGTGGATGAGCATATTCGAGAAATCGGTGAGCAAACAACCTTTGAGGTTGGAGTACATGGTCTCCATCCAGATTTAATTAAAATTCTGGGTCGCCTAAAGTTCCGTACAAGCTACGGACAAAATGTGCTTAAGCATTCCATTGAAGTTGCTCAACTTTCTGGATTATTAGCTGCTGAGCTTGGAGAAGATGAAACATTAGCTCGTCGTGCTGGATTGCTTCACGATATTGGCAAAGCAATTGACCATGAAGTAGAAGGAAGCCATGTGGAAATTGGGGTTGAGCTTGCAACAAAGTATAAAGAGCACCCAGTTGTCATCAACAGTATTGCTTCCCATCATGGGGATAGTGAAGCTCAATCTGTCATTGCTGTGCTTGTGGCCGCTGCAGACGCGTTATCAGCCGCTAGACCTGGAGCAAGAAGAGAAACGTTGGAAAACTATATTCGTCGCTTAGAAAAGCTTGAGGAAATTTCTGAGTCCTATGATGGAGTCGAGAAATCATTTGCGATTCAAGCAGGTAGGGAAGTTCGTATTATTGTAAAACCTGATCAAATAGACGATTTAGAATCACATCGTCTTGCTCGAGATATTCGCAAGAAAATTGAGTCTGAACTTGATTATCCAGGTCATATAAAAGTAACAGTTATTCGTGAAACGAGAGCTGTTGAATATGCGAAATAAATAAAACGGTGCATTTGCACCGTTTTATTTATTTTATTTTTTTGCTATAATGAACCATTAGTACATACGAGAAAGGGATTGAACATGGATATATTGTTTATTGGAGATGTAGTAGGCTCCCCTGGCCGTGATATGGTGATGGAATATGTTCCAAAGCTGAAAGAAAAATATCGTCCACATGTTACGATTATTAATGGTGAGAATGCTGCAGGCGGTAAGGGAATTACGGAAAAAATTTATCGGAGCTTTTTAGAGGTTGGTGCCCAAGTAGTAACGCTCGGAAATCATACTTGGGACAACCGTGAAATTTTCGAATTTATTGAAGACGCGAAGTATCTTATTCGTCCAGCTAATTTTCCAGAAAATAACCCTGGAAAAGGGATCGTGTATGTGCGAATGAATCAACTTGAAATTGCTGTGATTAATCTCCAAGGGCGTACATTTATGCCGGCGATTGATGATCCGTTTGTAAAGGCAGATCAGCTTATTAAAGAGGCAAAGGAACGAACTCCTTTTATCTTCGTTGATTTTCATGGTGAGGCAACAAGCGAAAAGCAAGCAATCGGTTGGTATTTAGATGGCAGAGTATCTGCTATTGTTGGGACGCACACACATGTACAAACGGCAGATAATCGCGTATTGCCGAAAGGTACTGCTTACATCTCTGATGTAGGGATGACGGGACCTTATGATGGAATTCTCGGAATGGAGCGGGAAGTGGTATTAAAGCGGTTTTTAACAGGGCTGCCGGTCCGTTTTGAAGTTCCAAAAACGGGAAGAGCCCAGTTAAGTGCGGTGGTAGTACAATTGGATGATAAAACAGGTTTGGCGAAAAAAATTGAACGCATTTTAATTAATGAGGATCATCCATTTTATTCATAGTATTTGGCCCATTTCGTTTGAAGCTCTTGTTTCAAACAAAATGGGCCAAAAATGTTTCGATAGCAAGATTATTCGCATCTATTTTGAATTCATTCTTCGGTATTTAAAGTTTTTTTCAGAAAACGCCCAAGCAATTTTCCAATATTTTGACCAAGCTGGAATATGTGATTTAACATTTGAATATAGTAGCAATGGAATCATATATACCTGACCTGTTCAATAGATGAACATTCAGGGGGGGTAAACGAGGAGGAGCTAGGAATGGAAATATTAAAAGTTTCAGCAAAATCTAATCCTAATTCTGTAGCTGGTGCGCTTGCCGGAGTTCTGCGGGAAAGAGGAGCTGCGGAAATCCAAGCCATAGGTGCGGGTGCATTGAATCAAGCCGTAAAGGCAGTAGCAATAGCAAGAGGATTTGTGGCACCTAGCGGAGTTGATTTGATCTGTATTCCGGCCTTTACAGACATTCAGATTGATGGAGAAGAAAGAACTGCCATTAAGTTAATTGTTGAACCTAGATGATAATGTTTAGGTAAATGAAAGCATTGGGGTTAAAGGCATGGTGACAATGTTGTTTAGTCTGGTATAACAACTATTTTTGAAGGAATGAAAGAGCATTCATGCTGGTGGAATCCTTATGCATACAACCTGTTTGCTTAGCAAGCAGGCTTTTTTCTTGAAATAATATTGTTGAGCCAATAATCAACATAGATATATAGCAAAGCCTCCTAAAAAGAATTTTAAATTTCTTTAATTATGGGAAACATTTAAGAAGCAGTTAAGGATGCCAACTATTTATTATGTTTTGAAAACTAAAAAAATATTCATACTTTCGTCAATATTTATGCGGAAAGGGTTGCTTTTTTCACAACATAGGGCTAGAATTGAAAGCGTTTAGTACCCTACTTTTCCAATGAAATTTGGATGAGAAATGTACTAGACCATGAGTGAATTTCACAATGTTTCAGATTCGTCTAGAAACATCACGATCGATATTTTTCTTCTGTTTTAGAATGTGTTTTCTAGGCTGAATGAACCATGTTGGAATGAACTCGTCGAAATCAAATAACGTTTTTTACATATTTCTTAACGTATCTGAAGGGGTGTAAGACATGATCAATCAACTTTCTTGGAAAGTTGGCGGACAACAAGGGGAAGGTATTGAAAGTACTGGGGAAATCTTTTCAATTGCTCTGAATCGTCTGGGCTACTACTTGTATGGCTACCGTCACTTTTCATCACGAATTAAAGGTGGACATACGAACAATAAGATTCGTGTAAGTACGACTCAAGTTCGATCTATTTCGGATGATTTAGACATTTTAGTCGCGTTTGACCAAGAGACAGTGGATCTAAATTACAAAGAGCTTCATGACAATGGAATTATCATCGCCGATGCGAAGTTTAATCCTACTCAACCAGAGGATACCAATGCGACTTTGTATGCAGTCCCATTCACAGAGATTGCTACTGAACTGGGAACATCTTTAATGAAAAACATGGTAGCAGTTGGTGCTACATGTGCTGTACTAGATTTAGATATTAATGTTTTCAGAGAAGTGGTGCAAGAAATCTTTGGCAAAAAAGGTCAACAAGTTGTTGATAAGAATATGGAAGCCGTTAAGGCTGGGTTTGACCATATGAAAGCTGAATTGGCTGAAAATGCAGTGATGCATTTGGAGAAAGCTGATGGAAATAAACGTCTTTTCATGATTGGAAACGATGCTATCGCTCTTGGAGCATTAGCTGGTGGCTGTCGCTTTATGGCTGCATACCCGATTACACCTGCTTCAGAAATTATGGAATATTTAATTCAGAAGCTTCCAGCACTTGGCGGAACAGTTATTCAAACTGAAGATGAAATTGCAGCTGCTACGATGGCGATCGGCGCTAACTATGCCGGGGTTCGTGCGCTCACGGCATCTGCAGGTCCAGGCCTTTCATTGAAAATGGAAGCGATTGGTTTGTCTGGTATAACTGAACAACCGCTCGTTATTGTCGACACTCAACGAGGGGGCCCATCAACGGGTTTACCAACAAAGCAAGAGCAATCAGATTTGATGGCGATGATTTATGGAACTCATGGTGAAATTCCAAAGATCGTTATGGCTCCAAGCACGGTGCAAGAAGCATTTTATGATACGGCAGAAGCATTTAATTTAGCTGAAGAATATCAATGTCCGGTTATTGTTTTATCCGATTTGCAACTATCTCTCGGGAAACAAACAGTGGAACCGCTTGATTATAGTAAGATTGAAATTCGTCGTGGTAAATTACAGCAAGATCAATTACCTGAAATAGAAAATAAAGGTTATTTCAAGCGTTATGAAGTGACAGAAGACGGTGTCTCACCACGCGTCATCCCAGGAATGAAAAACGGAATTCACCATGTTACAGGAGTGGAGCATGATGAAACAGGGAAACCATCAGAATCTGCACTTAATCGTAATGCTCAAATGGATAAGCGTTTCCGCAAAATCGAAAATTTGAAATTTAATACACCAGTATATAAGAATGCTCCTCATCAAGAGCCTGATCTTTTAATCGTTGGCTTTAATTCTACACGTGGGGCGATTGAAGAAGCGATAACTCGTCTTGAGCAAGATGGATTAAAAGTGAATCATGCTCATATTCGTTTAATTCATCCATTTCCAACTGATGAGATGTTACCACTTGTTCAATCAGCTAAAAACGTTCTGGTTGTTGAAAACAATGCAACAGGTCAGTTAGCCAATATTTTGAAGATGAACGTCGGACATGCTAATAAAGTGAAAAACCACTTAAAATACGACGGAAATCCATTCTTGCCACATGAAATTTATACAAAAAGCAAGGAGCTGTTCTAAAAATGGCAACATTTAAAGACTTTCGTAATAATGTGAAGCCCAACTGGTGTCCAGGTTGTGGGGATTTCTCGGTTCAAGCGGCTATTCAAAGGGCGGCAGCGAATGTTGGGCTCGAACCAGAAAATTTAGCAGTTGTTTCAGGTATCGGTTGTTCAGGGCGTATTTCTGGATATATCAATTCATATGGATTCCATGGAATCCATGGACGTTCTCTTCCAATTGCCCAAGGGGTAAAAATGGCCAATCGTGATTTAACGGTGATTGCCTCTGGAGGGGACGGAGATGGTTTTGCGATTGGAATGGGTCATACGATTCATGCCATTCGTCGTAACGTCGATATCACATATATCGTCATGGATAATCAAATCTATGGATTAACTAAAGGTCAAACTTCTCCTAGGTCAGCAGCTGGTTTTAAAACAAAATCGACGCCATCAGGATCTGTTGAACAACCAATTTCCCCAATGGAAATGGCTTTAACTGCTGGTGCTACTTTTGTAGCGCAAAGCTTCTCAACCGATTTAAAAGATTTAACAGCTTTAATTGAAGCTGGAATTAAACATAAAGGCTTTTCTTTAATCAACGTATTTAGTCCATGTGTAACGTACAACAAGGTTAATACGTATGATTGGTTTAAGGAAAACCTTACGAAATTGGCAGATATCGAAGGATATGATCCATCAAGCCGTGAACAAGCTATGCAAACCCTTATGAAACATGATGGCTTAGTAACGGGACTTATTTATCAAAATACGGAGCGACCATCTTATCAGGAGATGCTTCCTGGTTACTCAGAAACACCGCTTTCCCAAGCAGATTTGCAAATAGATGAAGCGCATTTTGAAAAATTAGTAGCTGAGTTTATGTAATAGAAAGAAACTTTAAAACAACCTCAAATACTTTGAGGTTGTTTCAGTTTGTCGACAAAAGGGGTTCGGAATGGTCACATTCCGAACCCCTTTTAATGATTTTCTTAAGTTTTTCCCTATTTTGAGGTATTTTGACCTCTTCTTAATCTCATCTACTAGGCCATTTC
>NZ_JARGEJ010000720.1:0-295 GCF_029211245.1 Robertmurraya sp. DFI.2.37
GAATAAACAATCTATTTATGAGAACAGATTGTTTACGATACCAAATCCGATATACGAGTTTTTAACATAGTGCAAAGATACACCTATTTCATTGAAAAACGATAGAAAACAATGTTTAAATTTAGGAGATATTTCAGTATTTGATCTTTTTCCACTCTTTTAAAAACCTATTTTGCGTTTCAAATAAATCATATCTTTTAGTAAAATCCCATTGTCAATAATGGGGTGATCGTAGTTCTCCGTGAAAAAACCTTTTATACAATGAGAATATTCAAAGCCGCAACTTTTATAAAAT
>NZ_JARGEJ010000721.1:0-295 GCF_029211245.1 Robertmurraya sp. DFI.2.37
TTCATTTCTGTCCATTGGAAAGTAAAAAGCAAAAAGAAAGTATTCCTCTGATTATTCACTCCAAATAAAAGTAAGCTCCCCTGCCCTTCTCATTATCCGGCTGCCCAAACTTGCAAATTCTGTCCAATCGCTTCACTAACCCTTTCACGTCCGAAAATAGAACATTTAATACGTTTTTTTTCAGATTTTATCACCTATATTTGCTCCACACATAATGGTAATCCATGGAAAAACGCACTACTATATTCAGCATATTTGTGTTTTTGTGCCTACTGACCAATAGCACTTATGCCCG
>NZ_JARGEJ010000722.1:0-295 GCF_029211245.1 Robertmurraya sp. DFI.2.37
GGGGGGGGTAAAAGCGGATGCCGTTCCCGTAGAAGCACCCAAAAAGGCAAACAGCATGCCTACAGTTTTGAATTGATCTAACATAGTTTTAAATTTAAATTAATACAAGGTTAGTTATGTTTATTGTCTCTATTCTAATAAACGGGTATCTGTTATTTGTTTAGAATTAATTTCTTTCTATTAAAATAGATTTAATAAAACGATGCAAATATATTAAAAATGTGCAAAACGACATATTATATGGATAGTTTTTTTAGTATATCATCTAAGAATGTTCAAAAAATCCCTGAATATC
>NZ_JARGEJ010000723.1:0-295 GCF_029211245.1 Robertmurraya sp. DFI.2.37
CTGGCCGGCGTCATCCGCATCCTGGACTTGCAGGGGCGGTTGGACGAGCGCGACAACGAGCTGGACGACCTGCACAAGCGCGTGCGCCGCTTGGCCGACCGCGTGCACGAGCTGGAAACGCGCGAGAGCGTGAACTCGCTTGTGCGGGCATCCGACATGCCCACAGCGCTGCGCCGCCTTCCCTAACCTTGCATTCTCGGCTTTTGCCATTGGACGAAAGCGAAGGAGGAACGAACCTATGAGCATGGGAAACCTGAACAAACTGGCCCTGACCGCCCAGGAGGCGTTGCAGCAG
>NZ_JARGEJ010000724.1:0-294 GCF_029211245.1 Robertmurraya sp. DFI.2.37
AGCGGCGCATCTCTGCGTCAGCTCCCTCTCTACGCTCCTCACGTATCCATTCCGTACGCTCCGGTGCTCGTTCGGTCGCTTCCTTGATCTGCTTGCTTCTCGAAACCCTCTTGTTCGGCTTTCAATAAGCGCCGCATCTCTGCGTCAACCTCTTGAAACCCTTGCGGTTTACTCTATGAATAAATCGATAGAGAGAAAAACTAAAATGGCGATTACTCGGTAATTTCTTGGTTCTTCTTCACTTTCATTATCTAGTTTTCAAGGTACAAACGGCGAATGATAAGCTTCGCATCT
>NZ_JARGEJ010000725.1:0-294 GCF_029211245.1 Robertmurraya sp. DFI.2.37
TTTCTCTAGAACAAAAGATTGATGAACAAATCACATTAACCAGCGGAGAACAACGCAGGCTTCAAAAAGGAATTGCTCAAAGAGTTTACGAGATTGAGAGTGACCAAGTATTACGCTCAAAGTTGTTCAGAGAATTACACCGAGAAATCAAGGATCGCTTCGGTGTTGCATCCTATAAGGACCCTTAAATTGGCTGTAAAGGTGGCCATTTCATCCTGTGTTGCCTTGGAGACTTTGTACATCTTTTGCCCGAGTGGCATGATCACGAGGATGGCAATAGGGACAGAAATAATC
>NZ_JARGEJ010000726.1:0-294 GCF_029211245.1 Robertmurraya sp. DFI.2.37
ATCGCATTAAAGGGCGGGGAAATTGTCAAAGCAGGAAATTGTGAAGAAGTGATCAACCGGGAGGTATTGAAGAAAGTATATTCTATTGATGCTGAAATAGGACGCGATCCGCGAACAAATAAACCAATGTGTATCACATATAACCTACTTAGGGGAGAAGAAAATGATGAAGAAATTACTCATTCCATTTATGCTGTTGGCGGTGCTCGTTATTAGCGCCTGCGGCAATAAAGAATCTAATGCTGACAGTGAAAAGGAAACAAGGGAAGAGCTAAAAGTATCTGAGATGATAAC
>NZ_JARGEJ010000727.1:0-294 GCF_029211245.1 Robertmurraya sp. DFI.2.37
CTGCTACTTGTGTCATGAGGATAAAACGAGAAAAAGCTGCATAAGCAGGTGCTGATAAATAAAGAAGACCGATAAACAGCAATGCCCATGCTCCAGACCTCCAAAACCAAAAATACAAATAATTAGAAAGCGAACAAGATAATCCGCTCTAAAATTAAGCAATTGAGGCAGTAAATTCATCATCTGTGCAAAATAAGCATCTGCTGAAATAAGCAAATTGAGAACAATAAATAATACTGGAACAGCGATGATGGCCCCGATGAATATTTTCTTTCCTATTTCATGACTTGCGCT
>NZ_JARGEJ010000728.1:0-294 GCF_029211245.1 Robertmurraya sp. DFI.2.37
TCCTTTATCGGCAACAACCCCATAGCCGTATCCAGGAATAAAAAGAATTGTACCAATTGGAAACACATTTAAACCAGCAGCAACTGTCGAATATAAATCACGAGTTACTTTTACGCCAGAATACGTAATTCCAAACTGGGGATGATCGGGGCCTTTTCCTGTCGATTCGTATCCGGCTGTGTATCCAGTAGCTACTACTCCTGTACTTGGATACTGAGTCCAATCGATTGCTTCCTCTAGTGTTGGCACTGTCCCTGCTACCTTTTCACTCGATGAGATTTTTAAATCAAGATT
>NZ_JARGEJ010000729.1:0-294 GCF_029211245.1 Robertmurraya sp. DFI.2.37
TGGCACCCTCAACAACGATAACCGTGACATTCGGATGGTTACGTAAAATCGAAGCTGGAAAATCCTCTGAAATATCCCCCTCAGCCAACCGGGCAATGGCCTCCTCCTTTTGTTCACCAGAAACAAGCAACAGAATTTCCTTGCTTTCCATAATCGATGCAATTCCCATCGTTAAGGCTTGTGTCGGTACATCATCCAATGTTGGAAAAAATCTCGAATTTGCTTCACGAGTAGAAGCTGCCAATTCAACAACATGGGTTCTACTGCTAAACGGGGTTCCCGGTTCATTAAATC
>NZ_JARGEJ010000073.1:0-20390 GCF_029211245.1 Robertmurraya sp. DFI.2.37
TAGCTTTTACAATGGAAGCTATAATTAAGGGATATTCCGCAGCTTTTATGAGGACAGATGATTTTATTACAGAGTGTAAAAAAGCAGAAAAGGCTGGTCTTCTTAATCGAGTCATTAAACGTTGGAGGCGACCTCATATACTAGTTATTGATGAATTGGGTTACTTCCCCTTTGATGAACTTAGTGCCAATGTGTTATTCCAGGTCATATCTAAAAGATATGATCAAAGAGGAGCTCTTATCATTACCTCTAATAAGTCATTTGTTGAGTGGGGCAAGATCTTTAGGGATGAAGTATTAGCCACAGCCATATTGGATCGCCTTCTCCACCATGCGATCACTTTTAATGTAAAAGGGAATTCTTATCGGCTTCGAGAGAAGCAAAAAGCCGGTGTCACACCTGTATAAGTTTAGCGATGATAAATGGGAATTTAGAACCGTTGAAAAGAGGGAATTTCAAAACGTTGTTGACAGTTACAAAGTTTATTGGTATAAATGGGGTAGATACGAAAAATTAATAAAACAAACTAAGACTACAACAATTGAAGATTTATTAAGAAGAGTATTCTTATATATATTTTCACTACCAGAAATCATTGATGAAAAAGAAAGGGATCATATCATTGCAGAAGAGATAAAACTAAAAGAAGAACAAGAGAGGGCATTACTCAGGGAGCGGAGAGAAAGGGAATATAAAAGAACTCAGGATTTGTTGAATAACTCGGTAAACTATTTTTATTCGAAACTAATCAAGGAATACATTTCTGCTGAATTAGATGAAACAACAGATGAATATGTGTGGGCTATGAACAAAGCAAAGTGGATTGAGGATTCAAATAAATACCAAGATGATATATTAGGAGAAGAAGACAAAGAAATGTTATTAAATAGAGAACAAATGTATAAGTGACTATCTATTGTTGGGGAGTTACTCTATGTCATGAATATCTGAAAATATCGATGATTCTATAATGAACTTGTTCGCTCGGTTCTTGAAATTATTGATTGATAAAAAGCAGCTATTGAAGGCTTCTGCGTTTCCTAATAGCTGCTTATACTTTTAACGGCCCTCGACTCCGTATTTACTGGCTCATACATTACGCAATACACGCATTTACACTAAATCTGGAAAGAGCAATGTCCCTTCTTCTGTAAAAATGAGATGGGATTCCTTGTACCCAAGATAATGGACATAAAATGATTTTCCTTCATATAAACTATCTGTTTCGGATAGCAAATTACAATACGAAATAAAACCCAAGCTACCATCTTTGGAATATGTATACACTTCTATTCCTTTACTAGTAAAATTACGTATTCGAACCTTAGTTGTTTGATGGATTTCAAAACCAGTACGGTCTATTAAACCCATTAAGCAAAACCCCTTTTTCAAATCTGTTATTATTTTATAGGAACGTAATCCATCTCAAATATGTCTGCATAATACAATTTACAACTCTCCCTTCCTATGATTCTTCCAATCATCTCGGCATATAAATCATGAAAATAATCATTTGCTTCATTAGATCTTCAAATCCCTTACTGGTTACAATATGATTTCTAGCGTCAAAACCAATAACAACGTAACATTTCATATGACTTCCTCCATTTGCGTTTACAATCTGGTAGGAATCACCACGCGGAAAATACTTTTGTTATCGTTCATTTTTTCTAAACCAATTATCCCATATTTCATGGAATAAAAAGTTATATTTAATCATTACCCCATATCCAATGACTAGACTTACAATCAAACCGGGATATATAGGTTGGTTAAAGAAAATATTTACTATGACTGTATATGTTGCTGCAGCATTAAGGCTGATTGCCATTGCATTAATGAGATAAGAAAGTTTAAAGAAATCCATGTAGTTCACCCTACCTTGATTAGTCTTATAAATGCTTTTAGTTATTAAAACTATTAACTAAGCACATCACTCATAACACAGCCTGCAAGCGGATTTGAAATATCAATATGACGGAATAACCAATTAATTATCTTCGGTTCAAAGCTAAATTCCTCAACAAATACTTTTCCTTCAATGAATAGTACGGCAATTTCAGCAGATATGGTTATCCGTGTATCAGGATACTGAAAAGTCATCACTGTATGTCGACTTTGATAATTATCTATGTCTGTTTTAGAGTCCTCGAAATAAGTGGCTATGTTATCGTCTTCAGTGATCTCGACAAGCTTCTTATAAAAGTCCTCGATATTATCTTTAAAGACTCCTTCTTTTAATTCGCCCTTTGCAGTAAAGTCAGTCAGAGTTGTAGTATACTGCTCTAGGTCGATTCTCTCATTTATGTATTGTTCCCAATGGACTTGATCAAGTGAGTTAGTAAATTTTGCTTCGAATTTATTTACAATACCGAGAATGTAGAATGCTCCCAATTGTGTCCCTCCTCAATAAATGAATTTCTCCATTGCACTTTATTGGCCTTGGCCCTTGCTTTACTTGTTAACGCTATTATAACGATTACCTTGAAAAATTTATATACCTTTTCTGCAACAGGTCGATTCGTAGTCATAACAGGTCAGATAGTGTTCATAAATCGTCATTTTGAGGGCATGAAAATTACTCATCTTGCTATAGCGGTTTGAATGTATTATTAAAACGTGGTAAAAAGTAATTATCTACTCTTGAAATTCACATTAATTCGTAACCTCCTCAATTGGAAATCATCAAGTCAATTTGTATTGGAACGAGATAGTTACACTTGCTATTACTAATTTCATTTAGTGTGGTTGAACGAAGTATAAGTGCTAGATAGGAAAGGATAAAGTGATTTTATGACAGATAGTGAGAGGAAATTTGGATGGGTGGATGACTGGGCGAAGATGACGGGTGAACGTGCAAGGATCGATGCGAAAGTACATAAGACTGCTATTGTATATAACACGAAGATGGGTAAGGTAAAGGAGTTTTACGATGGTACAATCCAAAGAATGGATTCAGGAGAAAGCAAGGGTGGAATAATGCGAGAGAAGGAACGGATAAATAGAATTATGTCACTGTTACAAAGAATTTGGGAGCAGCAATCTGAAATGCGATTTAACCAAATTATTTCTAACCTGCAGCATATGTATTCATCGCAAAACGAAGGATATGGTCAAAGAATGTTGATAGAAAATGGGGAAGAAGTAAAATCTTCTTATTTGGACTTTTTCTACTTGGAGGATGATAAATGGGAAGAATTCCTGCAAAGGATGGTAGATAGTCAGGAAAGGGACTATAAATAAACTTTAACCTATTGTCTTGACACGGAAGGTTTAGGAACTGCAATAGGTAGAAGAAGGTATAATGGCTAAATTGATGACAAAATGAATTGGAGTAATCCAGTACAGATAAAAGTAAATGGAATTTATAATTGAATAAAGAAAACGGAAATGCCTCTTATGACACCTCCGTTTTCTAGACCTACAAATTGCACTAACACCAGAAATATTCATCGTAGCGTTAATCAATCTAGTAGTATTAATAGACATATTTATTATATGTCAACAGATCATGTTTAAGCAACAAGATAAACCCAATAGACTAAATAAAAGTGTAGATCATCTACAACAACTTATACAAAGATATGTTCCCTCTAGTCTTTTACATATGGCAGCAACAGCGTATATAGCCCTTTCTTCTGTTCAAGAGATAACGACGAAATCATTTTATTTAATTTAGCATCAAGTTCTTCTTCTGTATTTGCATCATCTTCTTCACTTAATTCGATATTTTGTAGTTTGCTTTCCCCTTCAAGTGCATACAGAAAATCACCCATCGATATATTAAGTGCCTTACATATTTTTTCTAATAAGGAGAAGGTGATCTCTTGATTGCCGCTTTCTATTCGTGATAAAGAAGGTTGAGAAAGACCGATTTGTTTTGCAAAATCAACCATTGTTAATTTACTTTCTCTTCTTAACCTACGTATCAACTTACCAGCCTGTAAATCGTCCATTTTAATTTCCCTTCTCATTCTATTTCCTTTATCGTATTATTTTCTAGTTTTACAATCAATAGATATCATGTTATATTCATAATATAAATATATTCATAATATAAATATATTCATAATATGAATAAAAGGGTGATTTTAGATGATTGATGGTTTCCCAAGATTGGTTAATCAACTGATTGAAAGTCGTTTGGAGGATATCATTACTAGTGAAGAATATGAGATGTTTATGGAAGGGATTTATAAGGATTTGGAACAGAAGCTATCGTCAAGCATTAAAGATCTTGATGAAGAGGCAAAGAATAATCTTATTGAAGATCTTAAATCAGATATTTTTCAACAGGTATTCCAGAAAAGTAAGTTGACCTACCGTGTGGCGTTTAAAGATGCACTTTCATTTTTTGTTGATACATTATTAATACCTAAAAGATAAAGGAGTTGTTGCGAATTATGTCTTCAATGAATCTCTTCAAAGGAAAATTGGTTATAGATATTGTAGCAGCTGTAAAAACTAGCGATGAAAAAACTATGACAGATGAAGCCCATGAAGGATTTACGCCTGAACTTACTAATGAGATCATGGCTCTCTTGGGTGCAAAAGGTTATATCTGTCAAACGTTTGGAGTTACATTAGAAAATAAAGGTGTAGCATATGATGTTGAGTTGGAACTAATTGAAAAGGAAAAGCAGGAATCTTCTAGAAGAGCTGAATCAGTTTATAATAAGGCAAATCGTATAACTATTAAATTAGACTAAGGGGATATCAAGACAGTAATGGTTAAAAGCACAAGTTTATCAGAAATACCAAAAGCTTTATTTGAAGATAGGGAAGTAAGCATTAATCGTGGTGAATACATTATTCGTTACATGATTGATGATGGTAAAGAAGTTCCGGCTATGTTGATTAAACAATATGGATATTATGCAGTACCCCAAAGTATCATGGTGGAAATAAGAAGAGGAACAATGCCCTTAGCAGATTTGACATTCCTCTTTGCTTGTTACTATGTTGCTTCTACAAGTAATCGCAAAAGTATTCGAATGGATGAAGTTTTCGAATGTATAACGGGGAATTGGGATGAGATCCGAACTCGTAACACTGCCCAGCGATTTAGTTTAACTTTATCTAATATGGACACATACAAAAGATGGATAAAAAAGCATGATCATTATATAAAATACTTTGTAAAGTATTAATTAAAAAGAAGTATCCAAAAGGGGAACTTCTTTTTTTGATAATTATTGTTAATTACAAGACCAGTTGAACGCACGCACATAGTAGTTAGAAAGGAATTTTATCTAATGAGAAGGGTATTAGTGAACAAGGTTCGTTGTAAAAAGTGTGACGATATTATTGAATCAATACATAGTCATGATTTTAAACGATGTAAATGTGGGTCTATATTTTTAGATGGAGGCAAGGATTATCAGCGGTATGGTTGGGGGACGAATCAGCCTAACAGTGTAAAACTGGAGGATTTCATCGATTTTAGTTATTCAGTTTATGAAGAAGATTGAAGATAGACTTCTTGATATACTAAAGTACATTTATTGAGAATGATACATAGGATACATATGACAATAATGGAGGAGTGAGAAGATGTATTATTCACCGTATATGTATCCAAATTATTATGTAAGTGTTCCAATGCACCATGTTCGCCAACAGCCTATATATTGGGGTTACCCACAAGAAACAAATATGGGGAGCATGTATCAACCAACGCAAATAGAAGATAGAGCAAAAAATATGGCATTTAAAGATAAAGGGAAACAGCCATTCGTAATAAATATAGAGGAAGCTGCGGAAAGGAATCGCAACTTTCGCACGGCAATATGGACCGGAAATCATTTGCAGGTTACATTGATGAGTATTGGTGTTGGAGAAGACATTGGTTTGGAAGTCCATCCAGATGTAGATCAATTTCTACGTATTGAAGAAGGTCAGGGGCTTGTTCAAATGGGTGACACCGAAAATAATTTGAACTATGAAAGAAGGGTTTCTGAAGATTATGCTATCATGGTTCCTGCTGGTAAATGGCATAATTTAACAAACACTGGAAATAAGCCATTAAAGTTATATACCATTTATGCACCTCCAGAACATCCATTTGGAACGATTCACCAAACGAAAGCAGATGCAATGGCTGCGGAAGAAGGCGGTAATTCGGCCAATCCAACTTATTTCGGTAGAACTCCAGATGAATGGGTACAGTATACAGAGTTTTTAGTGAAAGAAGGATTAGAAGACGTTAAGAGAGGAATAAATGCTACACATATCCTTCAAGAGTTTATTCTCATGGGAGTTCTCGTTGGAAAAGGCTATTCTCCTAAAAGAGCATATGAGACTGTAGAAGAATGGGAACGTACGGGAGAATCAAAACTTCTTCCGCAAAGTAAAAATATGTAGGGATAGTCTAGTATTAAATGTGGTTTGTCATTTTGACAAAACTCCTTTTTTTATTTTTATGAAATGTTAAATGTAACTTTCATCAAATTTTCACATTGGAAGGGTAAGGTACATTAGACGGAGTTTGAAAGTGAGGAAATACGATGGCTATAGCAAGTAAGTTAACAGCAATTGGTATAATTGCTCTAAGTTTCGCAGTAGGCTTTCTATCCTTCTATCTGTTAAGTGACTTAACTAGAGAGCAAAAGAAATTACAGGTAGAGGAAATAATATCGCAATTATTCAATTTTGTAATCTTTATTTGGATTGGGAAAATCTTAATAAACCTTTCCACTTTTATATCGGATCCTTTATCCATTTTGGCTTATCCGAGTGACTCAAAATCATTTTATTTTGCTATTGTATCAATAGCATTAATGCTTCTATATAAATCGAAACAAAAAAACATGCAAGTAATTCCCTTATTGGATTCTTTTGTCCATCTATTTCTTATTAGTTCGTTTGTATATGAGTTTATTCAATTCGTTGTAGTGGATAATTTCTATGCATTGGGATATTTAATTTTATTATCCATTTTAATCGCTATATTCTTTTTGTTACGGGAGCGTTTTACTACTTTGAAGATGTTGACGGTCATTGTTATAGTTTGGTCGATTGGTATGCTTATTTTAGGATTTGTTCAGCCTTTTGTGACGGTCTTTGGTTATATCATGGCACCATGGTTTGTTGGATTGTTTTTAGTAATGAGCGTCGGTATTTTAACTTATAAAATAAGAAGGGGGGCTACATAATGGGTATTATTGAGACTGATACGATGCTACTGGTAGGAATGCTATTAGCAATAGGAGCTGGTGCTTTATCATTTTTATCGCCATGTGTTTTGCCAATTTTCCCAGCCTATATGTCGTATATAACGGGCATTAGTGTAAAGGAATTACAAGGTAATAAGAATAGAAAAATAGTTCGCCAGTTATTCGCTCATTCGTTCTTCTTCCTTTTAGCAGTTTCCCTAGTATTCCTTAGTTTAGGTGCCAGTGCTTCGTTTTTAGGACAATGGGCGCAAAAACTCTTGGTTGGTGATTCTGGACTACTCATTCAGCGGATAGCAGGAGTTTTTATTATTATAATGGGGTTATTTATAGCGGGTTGGATCCAAATACCGTCTCTAATGAAGGAACGGCGGTTTCATTATACGAAAAAACCAGCTGGATATGTTGGGACATTCTTTATTGGGCTTGGGTTTGCTGCTGGATGGACACCTTGCATCGGACCAATTTTCGGTTCCATTCTACTCTTAGCTACTAGTAATCCCGGTCAAGGAATGTTTTATACGATTATGTATCTATTTGGATTTGCATTACCATTTCTGGTCTTAACATTCTTTATTGGGAAAACGAAATGGATAGTACGGCATAGCAACATCATAATGAAGATAGGTGCCATCATGATGATTTTGATGGGATTCGTTCTATTCTTCGGATTAATGCCACGTATTTCAGGATTCTTACTAGATTTAGTACAAGATACTTGGTTATCAAGATTAGGGTAAACTTAGGAGGTGTTTGTGATGAAAAAATGGATTCTTTTAGTTGTAGTGATAGGTATGGTAGGCTGGGCAGTCTATGATTTCCTCGACTCAAACAAAAAGTCTGCGGTCCATTTTGAAAATGTAGAGGAGCTACAAGAAGTAGAGGCTGAAGCTACAGATGAAGGAGTAGAAGAAAATCAGAAGCCTGTTATTGGTTTGGAAGTTGGGAACAAGGCACCAGATTTTCAACTAGATACGTTAAGTGGGGACAGTGTAAAATTATCGGACTTTCGTGGACACCGTGTAATGATTAATTTTTGGGCAACATGGTGTCCACCATGTCGAGCAGAAATGCCTGATATGGAAAAGTTCCATCAAGATAAGGATATTGTTATTTTAGCAGTTAATCTAACCAATTCGGAATCTAGTGTAGAAGATATAGAGAACTTTGCTGACGAATATAAACTAACTTTTCCAGTTTTAATGGATTCCAATTTAGACGTAGCAAATCTCTATGCAATCCAACCAATTCCAACTACTTATATGGTTGATTCCAACGGATTGATTAGTTACAAGGCATATGGTGCAATGAATTACGATTTGATGGTGCAGGAATTTGAGAAGATGGAGTAAATTACATATGATGGGCAAAGAGGTGAGAGAATGAAACAAACCATATTAGTTGTTGAAGACGATAAAATGATACGTGATTTAATCAGCATTTATTTGAAAAAATCAGGCTATGATGTTGTGGAGGCTGTAGATGGAGAGGAAGCAAAGGAAGTATTTCTATCGAAACATCCTTGTCTTATCATACTAGATCTAATGCTCCCTAAACTTAGTGGAGAAGAATTTTGTACATGGGTTCGGGAACAAGAGAGAAATGAAGTATCGATCATTATGCTATCTGCTAAATCACGTATAGAGGATAAAATTAATGGGTTAAAGATTGGGGCAGATGATTATATAGTGAAACCATTTGAACCAGAGGAACTTCTAGCTCATATTGAAGCTGTACTACGGCGAACAGGGCAATTTTGCCAGAAGATTACTTATGATGGATTATGTATTAAACCTCGAAAAGGGGAAGTTTTACTTTTGGATCAAGAAGTAAAACTAACGAAGCATGAGTTCAATCTTTTATATTATTTTATGGAGAATCCGAATACGGTTATCTCTAGAGAAAGCCTTTTGAATCAACTATATCCTTATGCGGACAAATTAATACTAGACCGGACAATAGATGCACATATAAAGAAACTAAGGAAAAAAATCGAAGAAAATCCAGCTGTACCTAAACGAATTATTACGGTCCGAGGAATGGGGTATAAATTTGTTACGGAATAAAATAAGAAAGGTGCTTGTTCCCAAACAATTTCTTTTTCGATTAACGTTTATTAACATATTAGTGATTGCTGCATTTGTAGGTTTAAGTAGTTGGGCAATTTATAATACTGCATGTGTTCTTGCGGATGGATTAACTTCAATGAGTAATCAAAAACAAGCTCAATTCGAGACGACATTATTTCAATACTTGTGGATATTCAGTATTTCTACCATTATTATTGGTAGTCTTATTCATTTCTATTTAACCAAAAAGTTGATTCATCCATTAAAAGAACTAATTTCCTCTACTAAAAGGATGAAACAGGGTGAATATCCTAATCCTATTCAAGCTAAATCAGATGGTGAAATAGGCGAATTAATTAGTCATTTTAATGATTTAATTAAACAGCTTGAGGATAATGAACTTCATCGACAAAAACTAGTTTCTGATTTATCCCATGAGTTTCGTACTCCTCTATCCAACTTAAAAGGGTATCTCCGTGCATTACAAAGTGGAGTGATTCAAGGAGACGAAAAGCTATACCAATCTTTATTCAATGAATCAAAGCGGCTTATTCATTTGGTAGAGCAGATGGAACAACTGAAAGAATGGGATCACGTATCAACCCAGAGTTTTTCAGAAAAATCACTTGTTCAAATTGAAAAGATAGTGGAACAATCGATAGAAATGTTTCGCTGGGCAATAGAACAGGAAGACATTAACATGCAAGTAGACGTTGCACCGAGTATTATTAAACTAAATAGTGGTGCAATCTCACAAGTCATTAGTAATTTACTTGATAATGCCATTCGCTACTATGAGGGTAGTGGGTCAATAACAATCAAGGGAATAGATTCTCAATCAGAGTATAGGCTTAGTATAGCTGGACCCGGAAAATCTCTTTCGATTGATGAGCAGGAACGAATTTTTGAACGGTTTTATCGTGTTGACCATTCGAGATCACGAGAATATGGCGGTTCTGGTTTAGGGCTTGCTATTTCAAAAGAGATTATTGAACATCACCGAGGAAAGATAGGTGTTATTTCAGAAGAGAATGTGCATACCTTTTGGTTTAGTCTGCCTAAAGGATAAGTATTGACTTTTAGCTATCTCATGAGGGCATTATTAAAAAATAAGAGAGGCGAATAAAATGAAGTTTAATTTTAAGGACTCAGGAGCGTTAGAAGCAGAATTTGAATATGGTAAACTTGATATTTCGAGTAATTCGGAACTTGGCTTTCGACCAGTACAGCTACTCGTTTCGTCACTTGTGGGGTGTAGTGGGGGATTATTAAAGAAGGTAATGGAAAAGAAACGTATTGCTTTTGATACAATTAAAATGGAGGTAGAAATCGAACGTAATGAGGAAGAAGCGAATAAAGTTACAAAAATAGTGTTACATTTCATTGTTTTTGGTAAGAATTTAAGTATTTCAAAAGTCCAAAAATCGCTTGACCTTGCAATCAAAAACTGTGCCATGATTCAGTCTGTTAATAGTGCTATTGAAGTTGTTGAAACAATAGAAGTTAGAGAAAAGTAGGTCGGGTGAGCATTGTTGGTAAAAGGAAGGTGTTGGAAAGGTTCTACCATATTAATGAGCGTGGGAAGATTAATCTAAATCTAAACAATCAAAACCTGTCTCATTCTAGAACCATCCAAAAAAATAGAAATCAAATGGTTGACATTTTACCCTAGGGGGTATATTATTGGTCTTGTAATTGATTTTCAACAAGCTAAATCAATGGAGATCTATAAAAGGTATACTGCAAACGTCGTTATCAATAACGACTAATTTATTGCTAAATATTATACCCATAGAGGTATAATAAATACCAAATCGTAAATTTTTTTGTTAAAAACAATACCGTGGGGGGTAAATGTATGATTCAAGCAAATCACCAATTAGATGCAAAAGGCTTAGCTTGTCCAATGCCAATTGTGAAAACTAAAAAAGCAATTACGGATCTTGAAGATGGTCAAGTATTGGAAGTTCAAGCTACAGACAAAGGATCTAAAGCCGATTTAACAGCATGGGCAAGCACTGTTGGACACCAATATCTAGGAACATTGGAAGAAGGCGATGTTCTTTATCATTACATTCGCAAAGGCTCTAATGAACCAGAAGTGGAAAAAACATTTGAACACACTGTTTCACTTGATGAAATTGAATCAGGTGACGGTTTAATTTTAGATGTGCGTGAAGCAGCAGAATATGCATTTGGTCATATTCAAGGTGCAAAGTCCATTCCAATGGGTGAATTAGAATCACGCCTTGAAGAATTGGATAAAGAAAAAGAAATCTATGTAATCTGCCGTACAGGGAAACGTTCTGATTTGGCAGCACAACTATTAGCAAAAAATGGTTATAAAAAAGTTTATAACGTTCTACCGGGTATGAATGAGTGGAACGGAAAAATAACAAAAGAAATCTAGGAGGAATTTATTATGTCAGAAAAAGTAGCTATTATCGCAGCAAACGGTGGAATGTTTGATGCATACAAAGTATTCAATATCGCAACAGCAGCAGCAGCTTCAGAAAAAGAGGTACAAATCTTCTTCACTTTTGAAGGACTAAACTTAATTCATAAACAAGCAATGCACGCTTTAGAAATGCCAGCAGGAAAGGAACATTTTGCTGAAGGGTTTGAAAAGGCAAATGTTCCTACTATCCCACAACTAGTTGGGATGGCACAGGAACTAGGTGTTAAATTTATAGCATGTCAAATGACAATGGATGTTATGGGACTTACGAAAGAAGATTTCGTTGATGGTATAGAAGTTGGTGGAGCAGTAACATTCCTAGAATATGCAAAAGATGCATCACCAACATTAACTTTCTAATTAGATGATCAATCTTTATGCAGTGGAGAAATTCTCCACTGCTAAAAAATAATTTAAAATATACCTAGGGGGGTAATTAAATAATGACAGTAAATAAATGGACTGCAGCAGAAGTTGCTCGAAAAGTAATTGATAACGAAGAATTATTTATTTTAGATGTTCGTAATCATGATGCATTTGAGGATTGGAAAATTGAAGGACATAAATTCGAGTATTTAAATATCCCTTACTTCGAATTATTAGATGGTGTAGAAGAGATTTTGCCTAAACTTCCAACAGATAAGGAAGTATTAGTAGTATGTGCTAAGGAAGGATCTTCCGTTATGGTAGCAGAAATGCTTTCTGAAGCTGGTCGTGAAGTTGCATATCTTGAAGGTGGAATGAAATCTTGGAGTAGTTATCTAGAACCAATTAAAGTTTCCGATTTAGAAAATGGTGGGGAGCTATACCAATTTGTTCGTTTAGGAAAAGGTTGTTTATCTTATATGGTAATTTCTGAAGGCGAAGCAGCTATTATTGATGCAGTGCGTTTCACGGATGTATTCACAAACTTTGCGAAAGAAAAAGGAGTAGAAATCAAGCACGTATTTGATACACACCTACACGCAGATCATATTTCAGGTGGACGTCATATTGCAGCAAATACAGGAGCAACTTACTATCTACCACCAAAAGATGCGACAGAGGTAGTGTTTGATTACACGCCACTTACAGAAGGATTAAATGTAAAAATTGGTGCATCTCAAATTGATGTAAATGCACTTTATTCACCGGGTCATACCATTGGTTCTACTTCATTTGTTATCGACAATCAGTTCTTGTTAACAGGTGATATTTTATTTATCGACTCCATTGGTCGTCCCGATTTAGCAGGACTTGCGGAAGATTGGGTAGGTGACTTACGAGAAACATTATATTCCCGTTATCGTGAACTAGCTGAAGACCTAGTGGTGTTACCTGCACATTTCATGATTATTGATGAGTTAAATGAAGATGGTACAGTGGCTAGAAGATTAGGTGATTTGTTTAAAGAGAATCATGGATTAAACATCGAGGATGAAGTGGAATTCCGTCGTACTGTTACAGATAACCTACCACCACAGCCAAATGCGTATGAACAAATTCGTCAGGTAAATATGGGGAAAATCACACCTAATAATGACGAACAAACAGAAATGGAAATCGGTCCAAACCGTTGTGCAGTTCGCTAATTAATCAATAGAAAAAAATGGGGGTAAATTAAATGAACATTACAAAAACATTAGATGCAAAAGGCTTAGCATGTCCTATGCCAATTGTAAAAACTAAAAAAGCAATGGATACGATTAACTCTGGTGAAGTACTTGAAGTACTTTTAACAGATAAGGGTGCTTTAAATGATATCCCAGCATGGGCTAAATCAGGTGGCCATACCGTATTAGAACAAAAAACAGAAGAGGATGTTCTGTACTTCTATATTCAAAAAGGATAAAGAAAACCAAATAGCGAGTAGCGTGAACTACTCGCTTTTCTAAATAAGAAAGAAGGTTTAGTAATGGATTTAACTTTTATCATCGTTGTGTTTGCAATTGGGTTTATTGGTTCCTTTTTATCCGGTATGTTAGGTGTTGGGGGTTCCATTATTAAATACCCAATGCTACTTTATATTCCCCCTTTATTTGGTCTAGTAGCATTTACAGCCCATGAGGTTTCTGGAATAAGTGCAGTACAAGTACTGTTTGCTTCCATTGCAGGTGTATGGGCATATCGAAAAGGTGGATACCTAAACAAGCAGCTCATCATTTATATGGGTGGAGCTATCCTAATAGGAAGTTTAATGGGTAGTTATGGATCGAGTTTCTTATCCGAGCAAGCAGTAAATGTTGTGTATGGTATTCTAGCTGTGATTGCAGCTGTAATGATGTTTGTACCAAAGAAAAAAATGGACGATGTACCATTAAATGAAGTTACCTTCAACAAGCCGCTAGCGGCAATATTAGCATTAATTGTGGGAATAGCATCTGGTATAGTCGGTGCGGCAGGAGGTTTTTTACTTGTACCAATCATGCTTACGGTTTTGCACATTCCAACACGAATGACGATTGCAACAAGTTTAGCAGTAACGTTCATTTCTTCTATCGGGGGAAGTGTTGGTAAAATTGCTACTGGACAAGTAGATTATTGGCCAGCTGCTATTATGATTGTAGCAAGTTTATTAGCGGCACCACTTGGAGCAAAAGTAGGAAAGAGAATGAATACCCGAATTTTACAAGTGATATTAGCACTTTTGATTGTGGGTACTGCTATTAAAATTTGGATAGATATTTTGACTTAAATAATATTTTAAACCTTCTAGATACGAAAATAGACAATAATAAAGGAGATGCAGACTGATGAAAAGTATATCAGCAGTAGAGTTACATGAGAAAATAAAAAATGGAGAAAACGTCCATATTATTGATGTCCGGGAAGACGTTGAAGTTGCAGAGGGGAAAATTCCTGAAGCTAAACATATTCCTTTGGGGGACATCCCAAATTCTTTAGACAAAATAGATAAAAATAAACATTATTACATGGTTTGTCGTTCTGGTGGAAGAAGTTCAAGAGCATGTGAATTTTTAATCAATCAAGGATATAATGTTACGAATATGACTGGCGGAATGTTAGCGTGGGTTGGTGAAATAGAATAGGAGGCTTAAATATGGGAAAGAAAGTACTGATTGTTGGTGGAGTTGCTGGTGGAGCTTCTGTCGCTGCACGAGTCAGAAGATTAGATGAAAGTGCAGAGATTATTATGTTTGAAAAAGGTCCTCACGTATCCTTTTCGAACTGTTCGTTACCTTATCATTTAAGCGGTATTGTAGAAGATAGCGAAAAGCTTGTTTTAATGTCTCCCGAAATCTTTAAGAGTCGCTACAATATTGAAGCTAGGGTACAACAGGAAGTTATTCAAATTAATCGGGATAAGAAAACAATCACTGTAAAAGATTTGATCTCAGATAAAACATACGAAGAGGGCTATGATAAATTGGTGCTTTCTCCCGGTGCTTCACCTATTCGACCAAATTTAGAAGGCATAGACAATTCTAATGTTTTTACAGTACGAAACGTAGTCGATATTGAGAATATCAATTCATATATCAAGCAAAAAGGTATGAAGGATATCGCGGTCATCGGTGGTGGCTTTATTGGAGTAGAGGTTGCAGAAAATCTTAAACTTGCGAACTATAATGTAACATTAGTTGAGTTTGCAAATCAAGTAATGGCACCATTTGATTACGATATGGCTCAAATCCTTCATAAAGAAATGGTGGATCACGGAGTTGAACTTATTCTAGATGATGGGTTAGCTAAAATTTCTGATGGATATATTACAACAAACTCCGGTAGGAAAATTGATGCGCAGGCAGTGGTATTAGCGATTGGTGTAAGACCTGAAACCAACTTGGCTAAGGAGGCAGGTCTTGAGATTGGAGAAACAGGAGCTATTAAGGTCGACTCCAATTACTTAACAAGTGATAGAGATATTTATGCAGTTGGGGATGCCATTGAAGTGTATCATCGTTTGTTACAAAAACAAACAAGACTAGCACTAGCTGGGCCAGCCCAAAAACAAGCCAGAGCGGCTGCAGATCATATGTATGGAATTCCAAATAGAAATATCGGTGTAATAGGATCATCATCCATCCATCTCTTTGATCTAAATGCAGCATCTACTGGACTTAATGCAAGAACAGCTGAGCAAGCAGGAATGATGTACGATTATGTTTACTTAATGCCGGGAGATAAAGTGGGACTCATGCCAGACAGCAATCCGATGCATTTTAAATTGGTTTATGAATATCCAACAGGTCAAATTTTAGGTGCGCAGGCAATTGGTAAAGGAAATGTAGATAAACGAATTGATGTTATTGCAACCATGATTACAATGAATGGAACGTTGGAAGATTTGAAAGACCTAGAATTGACCTACTCCCCAATGCTAGGAACAGCTAAAGATGTCGTTAATCATGCCGCTTTAGTAGGGCTAAACCTACTACAAGGCAGATACAAAGAAGTCAAAGTTTCCCAAGTTCGAGAACTAGTAGAAAGTAATGCTTTTATTATTGATGCACGAGAAAAAGGTGAATATAATGCAGGTCATTTTAAAAACGCAGTTAATATTCCTTTAAGTGAGTTTAGACAGAGACTTGATGAAATTCCAAAAGGTCAGCCTGTATACATTCACTGTCGTTCAGGTCAAAGAAGTTATAATATGGTAATGGCATTACAAAATTTAGGATATGAGAATGTATACAACATTTCTGGTTCCTATTTGGGTGTAAACCTTTATGAATATTTTAATGATTTAGTTACTGGTAGAGAAAGAATAGTAACTGAATATAATTTTAAGTAGACTTAAAATCTGAAGAATATTATTTAACAGTATGAAACGGAGGTACATTATTTGGTGTATCCTCCATTTGTTTTCTAATCTCAAGATGTGTATAAGTTTTGTTAAAGAAATCAATAGCGACTAATAGAAAATAATATTGAAATCTTGACAATATACCCTATTGGGTATATTATTATTTATGTATTCCTTATTAAAAGGTGATCAATTATGATTATATATTTGCTAAGTGTAGTTTTTGTTTTATTATGTTACGAATTATATAGAAGGTATTTCCCAATTATGGGAATAACTTGTAAGAATAGAATTGGCGAAAAGGATATCGTTATATTAGATTTAAGAGATTACAACGAAAAAGGAACGTTAAAAAATGTGGCAATGCAGATACCTTACGCTTATTTGAGAAGACACTACAGTGAGATTCCGGATCAGTCACTTCATGTTGTAGCGAGTGATCGAATGGATATTAATCTAGGGGTGAAATTTTTATTAAGAAAAGGATATAGTGTTAGTAGTTTCGAGATTATAGGTTGTGCATGTAAAGGAGGAATAATAGATGGAGTATGATAAATCTGTTATAAATCGTTTAAAACGTATTGAAGGTCAAATTAGAGGCGTATTAAATATGATTGAGCAAAATAAAGATTGTAGGGAAGTAATTACTCAATTATCAGCATCTCGTACTGGTATTGATCGTACAATTGGATTAATTGTAAGTATGAATTTAGAACAATGTGTTCGAGAGAATATTGAAAATGATGAAGATACGAAAGAACTTGTAAAAGAAGCAGTAAATTTATTAGTGAAAAGTAGATAAGGGTTCTAAAAATTTTCTTACTAAAAGGAAATTTAACAACCTTTTTCTTTTTAAATAAAACATACCCCATTGGGTATATGGTTAAGTCTAGTCTAATGGAAGTAACCGAATGAAACAATTAGAACAGAAGGTAAAATGACATCAGATAAAAATTAAGAAAAGAGAAGGTGAAGGTAGAGTGGATATTATACAATGGATTTTTATTATTTTGATCGCACTCTTTGTGATCAATCGTTTTATGCCCAAAAAGGGCATTACGAATATAACTGTTCAAGAAGCAAAAGATAAATTTAAGGATAAAAGTGTTCAATTTATAGATGTCCGTACACCGGGTGAATATAAAGCAAATCATCGCAAACCGTTTAAAAATATCCCACTTTCCAACTTGCCTAGCCAAGTAGACAAATTGGAAAAAGATAAAGAAGTTGTTGTTATATGTCAAAGCGGGATGAGAAGTGCAAAAGCAGCAAATATGCTGAAAAAACAAGGATTCGAAAATATTTACAATGTAAAAGGTGGAATGAGTGCTTGGTATTAGAAAGGATGACAAGTGATGGCAAATCAAATATCACCAGAAGAAGTAGCTAAACGTCTTCAAAATAGTGAAGAAGTATTCATAATTGATGTTCGTGAAAATGGAGAAGTAGCTAGTGGTAAAATCGCAAGTGCCAACAACATTCCTTTAGGTCAGCTTGCATTACGAAAAGGTGAACTGGACAAGGAAAAGAGCTATGTGGTTGTTTGTCAATCAGGTAATCGAAGTAAAGCTGCCTGTGGAATACTAGAGGCATTAGGTTTCAAGGTTGAAGATATGATTGGTGGAATGAATAATTGGAATGGAAATATTGAATAAAAACTAAGTAGATAGGGGTGAATCAAAAGATGTTTCATTACACAATAGAGACAAACAAATCTATAGAAGATACCATTAAGTCATTGGAAGTTAATTTAAAGGAAGAAAAGTTTGGTGTTCAGTGGCAGTTTGATATTAAGGAAACATTACGAAACAAAGGATATGAACTAGACCATCCATTTACTGTTTTAGAAGTATGTAATCCTATGGAAGCGCAGCGTGTGTTGTCAACGAATCAGCTAATTGGATATTTCCTTCCATGTAAAATCGTTGTTTACGAGGATAATGAAGGGAAAACTAACATAGGGCTACCAAAACCAACTGCTTTAATTCAAATGGTAGAAGATGAAGAATTACAGGAAATTGCAACCGACATTGAAGAAAGATTGATTGCCTGTATTGATAAAAGTAAGTAATCAAGTGAAATTCAATAGGGATTTTGAATTAATAAAAGAGGTTATGAACTAATGAATCAAACTGTCACGGTATATACATCAAGCTTCTGCCCAGTCTGTGGAATGGTAAAAAGTTTTCTAGATTCTTTTGATATTACTTATGAAGAGATAGTTGTAGACTTAAATCCTATAGCAAGGATGAATTTGATAGGAAAAACGAAAAGATTAACGGTTCCGCAAACCAATATAAATGGAGATTGGATAAGTGGGTTTGATCCGGAGAGAATGTTAAAGATATTAATTAAATGATCTCGTACTACTACGAATACGTAAAGACAGTAAGGATATAAACAATCTTTACTGTTTTTTTGTGATATAAAAATAAAGTGATTTCATCAAAAAGACATTATTCTAACTTTAATATTCTTCTAACAAGGATAACTTTTATGTGCAACATTAGAATTTAATACAGTGGTTTATTAAAGATAATATAATATATGGTAACTATTATTAGTTACCAATAAAAGATACTATGCAGAGTAATAGAGGAATAAAGTTAGTGAAATACAGTGCCAGTCAATGTTTGATTTGGCTTCTATTAATGGTTACCATTCATATGTTAATGGCTATTTTGATGTTAACGATTATCAAATGAGTGTATTACTCTGGATAATGGTTACTATTAATCGTAACTAATAGTAAAAGTGAATAGCAAGGTGAGAGATGTAACTGAAGGGAAAGTGTTGATATGATAGTCTTTCTTTATAGTATCCAATAATGGTTACCAATGTTTTATGTATCAGTCATTCCAAATGAATGACTGTGCGTGAAAAGTGATAATCAGTATTTACGTAGTGTTTTATATAATTGATTTACATTTAGTCCTAAAGGGTGAACGATAAGTTTTAATCCAGATTCTTTTAATCTCTTTATAACTGCTGAGTCTAACTTAAATCGTTGTAGTATATTTTTCGTTCTGCCAATTCCATCACTAAAACTAGAACGATTTGATAAGCTGTTATCGACAATAACAATATCCATGATATGAAGAACTTCTGGATTCTTTTCAGCGAGGATTGCGTATTTAAATAACTTTTGAGCTAGGGTTTCGATAGGCTCCGTTCCCATATCCATCTCAATATTTATTATTGCGTCCCTTACTTCTGGTTTTCCTTTTAGTTTAATAATCCAGTCTGGTTTATCCTAGAAATGAAAACTCTTGTGATAACAATCCAAGTTGTTTTTTTTCACCATTGTAATTTAACTTTAAACTTTTAATATGCTTTTCTAGTTTTTTGTCTATCCTCTCTCTATCGTCTTTATTACAAACTATAAGTACATCGTCTACATATCTAAAATAGGCAAAGTCATTTTGATCTTTGAAGTCTCTATCCAATTTATTCATATAAATATTAGCTAAAATATTTGATATAGACAAACCTTGAGGAACACCACGTTCGTTTTTATTATATGGTTTTCTAGTTGTTGAGGTAATTGTAGGTGTCTTAATTGCATTATTAATAAGATTTATTAATTCCTTTTTACGTACTTTTCTTTTCACTTTACTAATCAACAAATCGTGATCGATATTATCATAAAACTTTTCAATATCTATCTTTATAAAATAATTATAATTGGAGTTATTCAACGTTGTTTTTACTTTTGAAATAACAGATTGAACTATTTCTAGATTTATATCTTCAATAAACGCATTAGATAATATTCTGTGGACAATAGCTAATGTTACTTTGTCTCTAATAGTTGGTATGTGACCGTCAAGTAGAATGAAACAATTTTTGCTCGTTATTTTGAAACACTTTGTTCCCCAAATATGGTAGAACGATGCTTCATACGATAACTATCTTCATTTAAATGAATGATTTCTACTCGGTGA
>NZ_JARGEJ010000730.1:0-294 GCF_029211245.1 Robertmurraya sp. DFI.2.37
TTTTTCAAGCGGAACAAAAGTTTGCTGATTGTCATAAAGCACATGCCGCAACAATTTACTCAGCTCTTGTACTGCCTCTTGTGCCTTGTCACTATTAAAAGCAATCAAAGCATAGATATTATTTAATGTATTGAGCAGAAAATGAGGATTCAACTGGTTCTTCAAGTTTTTCAGTTCCGCTTCCGTCTTTTGTCTCTCCGCTTCTATCAACCGCTCTTCCGCCTGACGCCAACGCAGGCTGGTACGAATGGCCGCACCCAATCCGGCAACAAAAATCATCATCCCCATATCCCG
>NZ_JARGEJ010000731.1:0-294 GCF_029211245.1 Robertmurraya sp. DFI.2.37
GTGGCAAAGTCTGGTAGTTCGTTGGCTTCATAACTCGAATGTCGTAGGTTAAATACTGCTTCCACAATAGACTTTTTCAATTAAATAAGACTTGAAGAAGTAAAAAAAGATTATTTCTTTTGTTGAAAAGATCAAGGAAAGCTATTTTCTCCTAACGTCGAAAAAGACAGAGGAAAGCTATTTTCTCCTAACGTAGAAAAAGACAGAGGAAAGCTATTTTCTCCTAACGTCGAAAAAGACAGAGTAAAGCTATTTTCTCCTAACGTCGAAAACGACAGAGGAAAGCTATTTTCT
>NZ_JARGEJ010000732.1:0-294 GCF_029211245.1 Robertmurraya sp. DFI.2.37
CATAAACTTATGGTTGTCGCAGCTAAGAATCTTGTAAGTTCTACTAACTATATTAATGTAATGTTAGGAATAAAAGATTCTATAGAGTTGGAAAGTAAGAGTAAGATCAAGATTGAAGAAGATAATAATTTGGAGGTAAGTGCTAAATTACAATATGGCAAGGTTTACAACAGGAATTATAATCTAGTAAAATACAACCCTAAAATGCCATATATGGAACATTTGGTTATACATGAACTAATGCATTTGGATATGGCTCTTGAAGCTAGTAAGAGAGGGTCTAACATGATTGTT
>NZ_JARGEJ010000733.1:0-294 GCF_029211245.1 Robertmurraya sp. DFI.2.37
GATTCGAATTTGGGTGAATCCTGCTCTTTTCAATTTTTCATGGGCTAGACGAATCACCTTATAAGTGCGATCAGGATTAATTAAATCAATCGCATTTCGCAATCCAACATGCGTTGTTAAATGGATGACCTTTAATTTGGGCGCCGAGAGCATCATGGAAAAATCCTCTGTCCCTGTTAAATCCGCGAGAATTTCTGTATGCCCTGGGTACAAATGTCCCCCTTTATGAAGCGCTTCCTTATTTAAAGGTGCAGTGCATATTTCTTGGCATCTTTGGTACTTACGGTGTGACAA
>NZ_JARGEJ010000734.1:0-294 GCF_029211245.1 Robertmurraya sp. DFI.2.37
CTTCAAGATTGGTTGAAAAGGAGTGTAAAATAAGAAAAAGAGGGGGAACTCATAATGGATTTAGGATTAAAAGGGAAATCAGTATTGGTTTTAGCATCAAGTAAAGGACTCGGAAAAGCGATTGCTCAAGAATTTGTTCGTGAGGGTGCACGGGTCATGTTTACAAGTCGAGATGCGTTAGCATTGCAAACAGTTGCGAGGGGAATGAGAGAGGTAAGCGGTGAAGTGCAGGCACAGCCTTGCGATATTACGAAATTAACGGATATAAAGGAACTTGTCGAAAAAACGGTTTCA
>NZ_JARGEJ010000735.1:0-294 GCF_029211245.1 Robertmurraya sp. DFI.2.37
GTTATTATCTACGTATTCCATAATCCAGATTCCAGGCATTCTTTTAAAACAATATCCGCTAAATCATCTTTCCGAAAAAGCCTGTTTCTATTTTATTTCCTCCTTTTTTTATGTATATTTGCGGCTCTTTTAACACAAAAAACGTGGGGATTCACTAGAATTGGGAGAGCAACAAAATGAAAATCAAATTTATAAGTCTCGCAAGCGGAGGTAGCGGCAACTGCTATTTTCTCGGAACAGACAGATATGGCATATTGGTGGATGCAGGCATTGGCATCCGTACAATAAAAAAAA
>NZ_JARGEJ010000736.1:0-294 GCF_029211245.1 Robertmurraya sp. DFI.2.37
TGGGAGGATCGAAATTTTAAAGGCATTGAAGGCATAGGCGACATAATTGATTACGTCAGTAAGACCTTATTAATCGATACAGACAAGGAGATATTAAGAATACCGATATGTAACATTAGTAAAACGGAGATGATCTAGATGCTTAAAGAGGACGATCAGAATGGAGTTCAATTCTTTTCTGAAGATGTCGATTAGATCCTTATTTGCGACATCCTTTACATAAGCAATCGCAACATCCGTTTTTGAGCGCTCTCCCACTTTTAAAATTTCAAATCTTAATCGTTCATCCCTTAT
>NZ_JARGEJ010000737.1:0-294 GCF_029211245.1 Robertmurraya sp. DFI.2.37
CTTAGAAGATTATTTACAGTTGTTAAGTAGTAAAGGTTTTCAATTTGGTGAAGATGCAATCGGCTTTATTTATATTGGGAAGCAGTATACCAATGCGTCTGATGAACTTGCTCGAACAGCGCTAGAGTTAACATTAAAAGCTCAAAAAACATTTGATGGTAGCTTATATATATCATTATTGGAGCTATTAATGTCAAATCAAATTACATCGAGAAACGAAGCAATAAAGTTTATTAAAGAACATAATATATTAGATGTTTAAGGCACGCTCTCGTGGGCGTGTCTTGAATATTG
>NZ_JARGEJ010000738.1:0-294 GCF_029211245.1 Robertmurraya sp. DFI.2.37
CAATCGGGGAATTCACAGTGGATGGCGGCAACGGTTGTTTCTATCCATTCATCTGTTAAGGCAGGGTCTTCACCGCCTTGCATCACGAAGGTGCGGAATCCGAGTGCATATCCTTCACGGCAACATTCCAAAATGGTTTCACGCTTTAATGCGTAACGGGTAATGGCGGTATTTCCTTTTCTTATTCCGCAATAATGACAGTTGTTACGACATCGGTTGCTCACCTCGATAAGTCCGCGGATAAATATCCCATTCCCGAAATGTGCCAAAGTGACTTCCCTGGCCTGTTGCTGT
>NZ_JARGEJ010000739.1:0-294 GCF_029211245.1 Robertmurraya sp. DFI.2.37
CAATTTGTGAATTTTTAGCACTGCATAAAGGGAGAACTTTTTCAAGACAACAAATTTATGAGGAGGTATATGGTATAAATGGAGACGCCCTTTATTCCAGCATTACCGAATATATCAGGACAATTCGCAAGAAGTGCAAAGAACATGGTGTCGATCCCATTAAAACAGTATGGGGCGTAGGATATAAATGGGAATAATTTTTGCAAGAAAAAATAACCTCCTCAGGGAATTAATAAAATATATTGTTACATTAACTTTATGTTTGTTTATTATTACAGTTCTCTATTTTATTTT
>NZ_JARGEJ010000074.1:0-19757 GCF_029211245.1 Robertmurraya sp. DFI.2.37
AGGTTTGCCTCGAGCTTCCTTCAGATTCCACGTCACCATGGACACCCTTGCTGTCAGCTATGTACTTACCGCTACCAGGTCGTACTCGGGACTTTCACCCGTTAGAGTTCGCCCATGCTGGGCGAACGAAAAAAGGAAGACGAAAAATCGCCTTCCCTTCTCTATTCATCTATTCTGACACCCTGTTTTTAGGGGCAAATATAAAGTAAAATACAACTAAAAGAAGAGTTATTGCTGCAAGGCCAATGAGTGTGCTTCCTGTAAATCCTATAAGAATATAACCACACGCTGCAATAACTGCTGAAATAATTGCATACGGGAGCTGAGTTAATACATGGTCTAAGTGATTAGAACCAGCACCTGTTGACGATAGAATCGTTGTATCAGAAATAGGTGAACAATGGTCACCAAATACAGCACCAGCTAAAACAGCAGCCATGGCCGGCAATAGAAGGGTTACATCTGTTGTTACGGCGATTTCACCAGCTATCGGAAGCAAAATTCCAAATGATCCCCACGATGTTCCAGTAGAAAAGGCCATAATTCCTGCGATAACAAAGAGAATAACCGGTAGAAATGCTGTATTCATTTGCGAACTTTCAACAATACCAGCCAAGTATTTACCCGTTTCCAATTGACCAATAAGATCAACGATTGCCCATGCAAATAATAGGATATAGACTGCTGGCAGCATCGACTTTAACCCTTCTACCACACCAATTGAAAACGTATTGCCAGAAATCCCTTTTTTCACTTTCACTTGACGAAGATATAAAAGAATGGTCACAGCCAATCCAATTAAACCACCATATAAAAGAGAAGCAGACACATCCGTGTTTTCAAATATAGCTAGCAGAGTCGCTTTTCCCTCAACAGCATTTGCTCCAGTCCAAAGCATAGAGCCAACCGTTCCAACAATTAAAGCAATAATTGGCCAAACGAGATCGCCAACCGACCCTTTTGTGCTAACCGGTAAATCTTCTTTCAACTCTCCTGGAATTGTTTTTTCTGGATCATATAATTGCCCAGTTGTCATAGCTCTCTCTTCGTGAAGTTTCATCTGTCCTAAATTAATATTTCGATATACTGTAAGAAAAACTATTACAAATGATACCCAAACATATAAATTCATTGGGATCATTTGAACGAAAGCGGAGAAAGCAGTGTATTCCGTAATTTGGTGGGCAGTGATAATGGACCCGATTATCGCAATAATATAGGCTCCCCAGCTGGATATAGGCGAAATGACACAAACTGGCGCTGATGTAGAATCGATTAAATACGCGAGTTTTGCTCTAGAGACTTTCTGACCATCAGTAATTGGCCTCGAAATTTGTCCTACAGCTAAGGCATTGAAATAGTCGTCAATGAAGATGACAATTCCTAAAATGGCCCCGACTAGCTGAGCTCCAACTCTTGTTCGTACTCGTTTCATCGCCCATTCTCCAAAAGCACGACTTCCTCCAGAAATGGAAATAAATGCTGTTATTATTCCAAGAATAAGCAGGAAAAGAATAATATAGACATTCCAAGTATTCAATGCTCCATCGTCTATGAATATTCCTTTAATAGCTTCGAATATAATTTGCAAAGTTTCACCAATCTTAAACTCCGCTAACAAAAATGCGGCAGCAACTATCCCTACCCCTAAAGATAAGAGCACCCTTCTTGTTAAAATAACCATTAAAATGGCAACAATTGGGGGTATTAATGAAAAAATGGTGTTTGACATATTTGTTCCTCCTTTGTTTTTGGAGGGAGCTTGTAAGATAATACCTAGTAAGTCGTAATCCCAGCCCTGTGAAATGGACTCAGATGGTTCATCTTATAACAAAAAAAGAGTAACGATAGAAAAACTCTATCATTACTCCTTGTTGTAGTAATTCGTTTCTCCATCCGACCTGTAGCTCCCCATTATGGATATCCCATAATGACAGTGTTACTCTTATTCAAAGTAACCCCAGTAATAAAACGGAGACACGTCTTATTACTTCGGCAAAATTTCCTTTCAGCAATGCTCATCGTTGTCATCCTCACATAGCTTACTCTTAAATTATGCACCTCTACCCCACCGAAATGATAAGGTTTATGAAATTATGTTTCCACTATAACATTTCTCCCGTTATTCGTCTACTGGTAATTCTATGGCAGGGAGTGCACCTTGCCCACCATTATTATAATACAGCGGTACATCACCTTCTAAAATCCCTAACGCAATTGGAATCCTTTGTTCTAATGTTGCCACTTCAGTAGCAAACGGGATGATAACTTGAACGTTTACCTTTAATCTAATCAGCACTTCAATATAAACATTGTTGATGCCGACTTCCTTAAATTCTGTTTCAATATTCGATTCCATATCTCCAATTGCCGTAAATTGGACAGGGATTCGTGGTCCCAAATTCCCTAACAGGGCATTATTCGTCGCTTGCCCTAATGGTACATAGTAAACAATTCCCTTTCCATTGCTCGTTTCAACCTGTTCAAATTCAAATTCTGAAATCCTCTGCAGCTCCTCTAAGTCCCCATCCTCCGCTTTTTTAATATTATTCAAAATTAAGCGTGTTGTATCTCTTAGCATCGAATAAATTTTCGCCGTATCAAAATTCGTAAGAGACGTTTCCGTGTCTTTAGTAATTACATCGTTAATATCGACAACCGATCTTTCCAATAACGCTTCATTAATAATCAGTGAAGCAATCTGCCTTGTCTGCGATTCCGCATAAGACATAAGCGTTGGTTTTAATCCTTTATTAATGATCCACAGCCCTGCTATTGTTGAAATAGTAAAAAACACAATCGTTAGAAGGAGCACATATTTGAACGGCAACGGACCTCTTCGGGGTAGCCGACCGCGAAACTTAGCCAAAAAAAATCCCCCCTTTACAAGCTATATGTATGCTGTAAAAAGAAGGACTATCTCAATTTGCTGAATCTTTTACATGAAATGTTGTATCACAACCTGTAATGACTAACGAGAGCTCATCCTCCAGATTGATTTCATAAGGTGAAACGCTTTTTCCTTGTTCCTCAATGATTCTTATAATAGGGCGATCACTAACATGGGCATTCTGTTTTGCAACAACCCCTTTGCGACCATCGCTAAGTGTAACTGTTAATCCAACCGGATAAATGGCAATAGAACGGCGAAATGCCTTCACGATTTCTTCATCAAAAAGAGTACCAGCTCCTGCAAATAAAATTTCCAATCCATTATGCGGAAGCATCGCCCCACGATAAATCCGATCGGATGTAACTGCATCAAACACATCTGCCACTGCAATTATTTTGGCATAAGGGTGTATTTCATCGGCTTTAATTCCACGGGGATAGCCGGATCCATTTAGTCTTTCATGGTGCTGATAAGCACAGTGGGCGACTAATAATGAGACTGTTTTAACATTGCGCAACATATCGAAGCCATCCTCAGCATGCTTCTTAATTTGTTTAAATTCCTCCGCTGTTAACTTTCCTGGTTTAAACAAAACCTCTGTTGGAATTTTCATTTTCCCAACATCGTGTAAAATGGCTCCTAACCCAAGAACTTCAAGTTCTTTCGTTGATAAGCCAAGCTCCTTCCCAATAGCTAAGGAGTACAGTGTTACATTAAACGAGTGGGTGAAAATATAATCATCGTATGTATAGACATCAGATAAAAGTGACAAAAGGCTTTCATCATTCTCGATTTGGGCATATAATTCACGAATAATACCTGTCAAGATTTGTGAAGCTTTTTCAATCACAACTGAACTAGGTAAAGTTTTTACTACTCTTATTTGCTGAAATGTTTCTTGAATAGACGATATTGCTTTTGTTTTTAACTCCCTTGGAATAACGTCTATATAATCAATATCACCCGTCTGTTCATCTTTTACATAAATATATGGAATCCCGATATCTAATAAGCGCTGGATCAAGCTCTCTTGTAATTGAACACCTTCGTTTAGCAGAACCTGTCCTTTGTCATTATAAATCGAACGAGCAAGAATGGTTCCAGGTTCCACCGACGTTGTTGCTACATATCTCATGTCAAACTCCATTTCTGGTACTTTTTTTATTTATTTTATTCTACCATATCCTTTCATTTATAGTCGCTTCATCAGACTATAGCACTGTTTTTTCGCACAATTTGCCAAATTGTGTGAGAAATGGTAAAAACCATCCTGTTCATGAACGGATGGTTTTCGCTGTAGACAATCGGATGATAATACTCTCTGCTCAGCATTGACATTTTGAAATTGCATCTTTCGTCACCGGCTTCCGCTAGTAACCTACATGATAAAACTCCTAACAGAGATGAGCGCATTAATATAAGTTCTGGTATGGATATTGCTGATTCCTGGGTCGAGCAACGAGTAGTTTTTTGATGAAATACTTCAACAAAACAGTCTTTAGTTTAAAAACGATTACACCATTTTTAATAATGCGTCTTTTCCACTCATTCCTTTATGAATGCCCAATGCTTCCGCTTCATAGGTAACCGATTCGAGCGGCGCCTCTAATAGCTGCTCGATCGTTTTTACTCCGACCGCACGACCAGCAATGACTTTCCTATCCTTAAGCTTTTCATTTAATAAAGCGACGTCCAATGCACCGCACATAATATAGCCCTTATCACTTGTTACAACAAGCAAATTGGTTTTAGGTAGAACAACAGATACGCATAAAAATGTATGATCTTCAATGTTAATTGGTGATAAATCAATCATTTTCAACGCTCCTTTCCTCTCTTTCATAATCTATGCAAAGAGTAGGAAAAGCGTGTAAATGAAAAGCCACCAGTTACCCTGTAAATCCTTGATAGATTAACCGGAAGCCGACTAAAATTAAGATGAGTCTAAGAATATGTACAACCGTTTTGCTAGCCAATTTCATATTGATAAACGCCCCAAGCTTTGCCCCGAACCAAGCACCAGGAATTAAAAGAAACGCATATTGCCAATTAATATGCCCGAGACTAATATGAGTAGTTGAACTGACAATTGATGATAAAAAGATCATAAACATCGAGGTTGCGACAGCCACATGCGGCGGGAATAAAAATAACAGGAGCATGGCCGGAACCATAAGGGAACCGCCACCAATACCAAACAAACCTGAAGAAAGCCCGACAATAAAAGCAATGAAAATAGCAATCACCGGTTGAAAGCCATATTCCCACGTTCGTCCTTCATTATCGATGAAAGTTCTATGAATACCATTTTCTGCTTTTAATGGCATAGGTTTAAGCTTATGATTTACCAGCAATAACAGTGATACAAAAATCATAAAAGCCCCAAAAAAAATGTTGAATGTTCGCATATCTAACGTCTGATTAATCCATGCTCCAACGATACCGCCAGGTCCGCTGCCAAGAAAGAAAATCAAACCACTTTTATAGTCAACCATTTTATGTTTCAAATAGGCAAGGGTTGAGGATAAACCTGTAAAAATCATTATAACTAAAGATGTCCCCACGGCAACCTGTGGAGAAATAGTCTGTAAATAGCCTGTATATGTACTAAAAAACAATAAAGCTGGAACAATGATCACTCCGCCGCCTAACCCGATAAGAGATCCGATCGTACCTGCTGCTAGTCCTATTGATAATAAAACAATCCATTCCATTTCTTCGTAGCTCCTAAAGTAAAGTTAAAATAAATCTAACTGTCTTGGTGCAAGGTTTTCATATTCAATTTTCATTAACTCAATCAACTCTTTGCCATTATCTGCAGCATCTCCACCTGAGTTATTGTTGAAAACAACATACACATTTTGGCATTCATTTTGCAGCGACCTTAAGCGATTAACCCATTCCCGCAATTCCTGTTCATTATAACGATACAGATAGCGAACCTCTCTCCAATTTACATCTGTTCGCTTCTGCCAGCCATGTATATTTCGACCATGAAATCTGACAAGTACCTTATCTTTTATTGTCGTTTTTAAAACGATCGGTACTGAACCCTCACCAGCCTGTGGTTCATCACAAATGCTATGGATCCACTGCTCTTGTTCCATGAATTGAAGCGTGCGCTCATAATAAGCTGGCCAAAACCAAGATTGATGTCTGAATTCTAATGCACACGGAATATCCCCCATCTCTTGCCTGCACCATCTCAAGTATTGCACGTTCTCTTTTTTACAGTCAAACCAAGGGGGAAATTGAAACAATACCATAGCAAGCTTGCCCGCCTCTATATAAGGCGTAAGAGAATCTTTAAAAGCTTGAAACATCTCCTTTTTACTGTCGAAAGGAATGTCTCCCCGCTGGTGTCCCGTCATTCCTTGATAGGCCTTGACGATAAATTGAAAACTCTCTGGGGTCTCCTCCACCCATTTTTGAGCATTTTTTAGTGGCTGAACCGCATAAAAACTAGAATCTACTTCCACTGTTGGAAAATATGAAGCATAGATGGCCAATTTATTTTTCTTCGATGATTCAAGCTCATAAAGGCTATCATGGTCTCCCCAGCCAGTTAGCCCAACATAGATCATTTTTCCACCTCCCCCTCGAAAAAGAATAAACACTTTTTTAACTTGAGTCGATTTTAGTAAATGAATTTTAGAAAAAGAAGCATTATGTAGTAGTCCTTTTCGCTTTATGAAATGGATTTAATACACTCATTTTATTTCAAAATAATAAGCTCCTGTCAACCTAAAGCACTCCATAATTTGCTCAATGATCTCGATTTCCGTCCCTGACCCTGACTAGATTAGCGCTCAAGATCCATTTTCTCATACTTCCTTACTGAATGAAGAAGTTTTTACATATCAAAGACCCCGATCAGCAAATTAGGAGAAAGGCTCAGAAACTAGCATTTCCCACAATTTGAACTCTTAATAAAAGCCATTTTTTCGCATGCTCATTGCTGCACAAAGAAAAAAATGCACTGAACCTAAAGTGTTTAGCGACAACAATGAACGCGACTAAAAAAGAGCAGCCTAATGGATGCTCTTGCATTTATTCTACAGTAGGGGTCTCTCGTAACATTCAACTTCTACTTCCTAAATAGTCCATCGTTGTTCGTAATCTCTTTAATCCTTCGATTACTTTTGAACGGGGACAGCCAACATTCATGCGCAAATAGCCCTTACCACCTTCCCCATAAGTCTCACCAGACATAATAGCAACTTTACCATGATGCACTAGAGCTTCTTGCAGTTCTTCATTTGTATATGAGAAATTCGTCATGTCAATCCATGCTAAATAGGTTGCTTCTGGAACATGGAAAGATGCCTGCGGTAAATATTGTTCCAAAAACTCTTTGATCGCGATCATATTTCCTTCAATATATCCATTTAACTCATCCACCCATGAGGCGCATTCATTGTATCCAGTCATGATTCCAAGAGCACCTAAAGTACTGGCTGAAGAGAGACCATCTTTATTTTTTAAAGTTAGCAAAAATTCCTCCCTCAGCTTTAAATTAGGAATTATAGCATATGAACCACCTAGTCCTGGGGTATTAAAAGTTTTGCTTGCCGACGTACAAATACAGATGTTGTCTAGGTCCTGTCCCCCGTTCAAGATCGGGATATGGCAATATGGTTTGCGCACAATATCCATATGAATTTCATCGGAAATTATAAATACTTTATACTTTTTGCACAATATCCTTACTAGTTCTAATTCTTGTTTTGTCCACACACGTCCTGTTGGATTATGGGGGCTGCATAAAAGCAATACTTTCGCTTTCGTATGTGATAGTTTCTCCTCTAAGTCCTCAAAATCAATCTCATACTTGCCGTTATGCTGTACTAATTTATTGGCAAACAAAACCCTCTTATTATCATTAATTACTTTGAAAAAGGCATCATATGCCGGTGTTTGCGTGATAACGTAATCCCCTTCATCTGTTAGCAATTCAATCATTTTAGAAATGGTATAAATGACTGTCGGACTGTAGACAATCCACTTTTTTTCGATTTCAGTTAAAAATCTTTCCCTATACCATGTCGCAATTGCCCCTTTAAAATCATCATGATTCCATCTAGTATAGCCAAAAATCCCATGCTCCAAGCGCTTGTGCAACACTTGAAGCATATTTTGTGGGCACTGAAAATCTGTATCCGAGATAGAAAATGGCAACAGATCTTTTTCTCCAAACCTATCCTCGATGTAATCCCATTGTGTACAGTAAGATCCTACTCTATTTATCACTTGATCAAAAGAAAATGTCATTGTTCTAACCTCGTTGTTCTAGCTCTAACGGTAAGCTTGCTATTCCTGAAGGAAAAACGCCTTCTCAGTTGCCCTTTTTCCAACATGCAAAAAACAAACCGTTTCCACTATTCTTTTAAATCATTTTTTCAAGCTCCGTTTTCACTGCTGCTACTTGCGTTCCAATAATGACCTGAACATTATGTTCATCAAGAACCACTACTCCAAGTGCGCCACAGCTTTTTAACTCTTCTTGATTGACTTTGCTCATATCATCTACCACTAGGCGTAAACGTGTCACACAATTATCAAGTGAATCGAGATTCTCTTTTCCTCCTAATGCCACTAATATACGTTCAACGTCATACTTTCCATTTTTCTTATAAGCTACCTCTTTCGTACTCACATCTTCAGCAATTTCTTCACGACCTGGTGTTTTCAAATTAAATTTCAAAATGGCGTAGCGGAAAACGATATAATAAATAGCAAACCAAATCGCACCAACAACTAGAACAAGATACCATTTCGTATCCATTCCTTGTAAGACTCCAAAAATAAGGAAGTCTAAAATGCCACCATCTGTATTACCAATCACAACACCAAGCAGAGCCATGACCATAAAGCCAAGTCCCGTCAAAATGACATGAATCCCATATAATACTGGGGCAATAAATAAGAATAAAAATTCAATCGGCTCCGTAATTCCTGTCACAAATGTAGCAATAAAACCAGAGATTAATAAACCCTTAATTTTTTTGCGATTCTCAGGACGTGCAGTATGATAAATTGCTAGTGCAACTGCCGGCAGTCCAAACATAAAGGTTGGCATTTTTCCTTGAGAGAGGAATGCTGTTGCTGATGGACTAATAGGAGCACCGCTTTGCAGTTGTGCATAAAAAATATTTAATGCTCCAGAAATCATTTGACCATCAACAAGTTGTGTACCCCCTGCCTCTGTAAAGCGAATCATGGCAACAAGTATATGATGGAGCCCAAATGGAAGAAGTAAACGTTCTCCTGCACCAAACAAAAATGGGCCGAATACGCCTGCCTTTTGAATCGTATTTCCAATCCCAGTGATAGCCATAGCAAAAATAGGCCAAATCATCGGTAAAACGATTCCGACAATCGCTAATGTGAATGCTGTAATAATGGGGACAAAACGAGCCCCACCGAAGAAAGCAAATGAATTAGGCAATTGAATATCATAAAAACGATTGTGCAATAAATAAACAATAATTCCGACAATAATACCGCCAAGAACACCCATTTCTAATGTTTGGATGCCCATAACCATACCTTGACCGGCTTCTCGTAATTTGTCTGCCTCTACTAATTGATTTGTTTCGGTTAAATAGAAATTGATTGATAAATGCATAATAACAAATCCGACAAATCCAGAAAAAGCAGCGACTCCTTTTTCATAACGAACAAGCCCTAACGGGATAGCCATAGCAAATAAAACGGGTAAATACGTAAATGCAAATCCGCCGATTGTCGACAAAAAGCTAAAAATCGTTTGTAAAACAGGATTCCCTAAAAACGGTATTGTTTCGATGGTTGAAGAACTCGTAAACGAACTGCCAATTCCTAGCATCAACCCCATGAAAGCTAATAATGCTACTGGCAACATGAACGTTTTACCTAATCCTTGAAAAAACTCCCAAAATTTTGACCTTACACTCCTGTCCTTTCCCATATCTGCATCTCCTTTATCTCCGTACTCTATCGCTAGAATAACTCCCGCTACAGACTACAGCAAGCGTTTTCACGATGAATGTACGGCGATACATTTTTTGTATAGCGCTTACATTAGCCTTTTTTTCAATGGGGAAAGGAGCATAAATCGCAAATTAAAAGTATTAGCTTTATTAGTGCTTATTTAAATACGTAAGGATAATAAAATCTAAAAGGACAGCCAATGGAAATCTTGAACTCATATCGAGCTCTCCATCATAACAGCTCGTAATATAAGCATGGAAAGTTAGATCCACTTCCTCTTTCAAGCGGCTATTTCTTCTTCCTACTAATGCAATTGTTTTTACCTTTCTTTCTTTTAAAATGTTAGAAAACTCTAAAATATGTAGCGTCTCTCCGCTATACGAAACCAAAATCGCTAAATCATTCTCTCCCATACTGTTAGCAACACTTCTAAGTTCATCCCAATCCTCGCGTGCGTTGCATATTTTTCCTGAAAAAGTAAGCTTTCTTGCTGCATCGACACAAACAGGCAGGGATGCACCGACCCCAAAAAATTCTACATAATTACTTTCCTTTATATACTGGGCTGCTTTCATAATCTGTTTTTCATCAATTTGCTGTAATGTTAATTCCATTTCTCTTTTTACCCGATGAATATGTGAGGATAAACCATTAGGAGAAGTAATCATTTCTTCCTCCCTCTCCCGAGTCATATACTTGCTTAAAGTATATTTGAGATCTTGAAATCCATCATATCCAAGCTGCTTGCATGTTCGGCTTATCGTTGCCGTTGAAACAAATAATTCCCGAGATAAGTCCTTTAAATTGGATTGAGAAATGCGTTCAGGATTCTCTAAAATATATTCCATCACCTGTTTTTCTAATTGACTTAATTTATCTCTATGTTGGGATAATCTTTTTAAAAAAACTTCCATATTCCTCACCCACTCTCATTTTACTTACCACCTCATTTTTTGCAGTTCTTTCAAGCTGCACAAAATGACGAGTCGAAACCATACATGAAGATTTTAAGCATTCATTTTGGACGTGATCAAATTAAAAAAATATGACCTAAATCCTTACTATTTGGAAGAAGTCTCACTTTTTTCCGGAGATAAGCATGTACATTCTATCTCTTCATTATACATGCTTATCTTTTTAGAGGTAAGAATACGGAAAAGACGCTGCCATTTGGGCAAGATTGTACTTTTATATAACCACCCTGCTCCATAATGATCTTGCGAGAAATATAAAGGCCAATTCCTATCCCTTCCACGTCAACTGTATTTTGGCCCCGATAAAACCGTTTGAATACTTTGGCTTGCTCTTGCTCATCAATACCTATGCCATTATCAGAAATATCTATGCGAACAAAAAATTCATAGCTTATCACTTTAATAACAACCTTACCACCAACCGGAGTATATTTGACGGCGTTATCCAATACATTAAAAATGGCCTCAATGGTCCACTTTTTATCTAAAATAATCATCGTTTCGCTATTGTCTTCAAATATAATTTCAATGTTTTTTTTCTTTGCTTTCTCATATACTTGTTTTACTGCTTGAAGAATAGCATCATTTACATTTTCCATTTGCAGCCTTAATTCAATAATTCCACCTTCAAGTCGTGACATTTTTATCAAGTTATCTATTAAAAAAGAAAGCCTTTCAAGTGATTGACTATACATTTGCTCATACTCTTGATGCTGCTCTGCTGTTAAATTCGGCTCCTGCAGCAATTCACTAAACATTTTTATAGAGGCAACAGGCGTTTTTATTTGATGGGAAATATCCGAAATCAGGGATTTGATTTCATTTTTTTCCTGATTCATTGCCTTATTTTGCGCTCTTAAAATACTGCTTAGTTTAATCACCTGATATTGTAGCTTTGAAAGCAAGGTATCTTCAACATCTGAAAAAACTTGCCCCTCTCCCAAATCAATCATTCTATCAATAAGATTTGAAAGGTCAATGAGCATCCTCTCTATGTGACATTTATAAAGGTTATCCATAAATATTAATGCTAAAAACAATATAAAGGTTCCTGCCCCACATAAAAAAATGGTTGATGCTCTCTCATTGGTTAACCATGCAATAATAGGAATGGCCAAAGCAATTATGACGGAAATTAAATAGAGCCCTTTTCGAACTTGTTCTATTTTTTTCATCGTTACGCTCCAAAAGTATAACCAATACCAAAGACAGTAATAATATACCGAGGTTTTTTTACATCATCCTCCAGTTTCTGGCGCAAGCGACGAATATGAACACTTAGCGTATTCTCATCAACATAATCCCCATCAACGTCCCAAACTCGTTCTAAAAGCATAGAACGAGTTAATACCTTACCTCTATTTATAATCATGTATTCAAGTAACTTGTACTCTTTTGCTGTTAATTTACACTCTACCTTATTTTTCATGACAAGCATTCGCTCAAAGTTAACCTCTAAATCCATGTATTGAAACCGTTTCTGTCCTTCGTTATTGCTTTGGAAGCGCCGAAGAATAGCCCTCACTTTATGTCTGAGCACTTCAACGGAAAATGGCTTAGCAATATAATCATCACAACCAGCTTGAAACCCCTTTAGCATATCCTGCTCCGTATCATTGGCTGTTAAGAAAATAATCGGACTGCTACTATTTTCACGAATGTTTTTACAGAACATTAAACCATTGCCATCAGGTAAACTTATATCTAATAGAAATAAGTCAAAATGTTGTTCTGAGTATTTTTCAACCCCTTCAAAAAAATGATAAGCAACAACCACTTCATGCTTATCCTTTTCTAATGCAAGCTGAATTCCTCTGTTTAAGAGCCTGTCGTCTTCTAATAGAAGAATCGTAGCCATGTTTTTCACCTACCTTAAATCGTATAGTGAGAAAGACTTCTCTATCATATTAGGACGATTTATAGATATCCTAAGTTTCTCGCTAGTTAGTTTCCGTCTCACGAAGTCGTTCGGTGACGCTATCTTTTACAGTTAGCCTGTAGATCATATTCGGTACTAGTAGACAAATCATAAAAATGATTACAATCAATGTACTCATCAGAGTAAGAGGATAGTCAAAAGTAGCATAATCAGCAATCTTAGGAGTGACAACAGACATTACATAAATCACTGCATTCCCAAGTGTCATCATTATCATCAATGTAATGAACGCATAATAGAAGCCTTCATAAGTAAGCATTTGATGAACTTGTTTCTTGGTCATTCCAATACTCTCCAATACAGCTAATTCCTTCAATCGACTATGCACACCTGTTACCATAACATTAACAAAGTTTAACAATCCAATAAAAATAAGAAGTATCGAAACGCTATCTGCTAATATATTCATGTTCGTTATCGTTGATGCAAAAGAAGCAGTCACGTCGGATTTAGCTTCAAATACATATTCTCCAGACGAAACTTGTGTATTTATATTTTTTAACCTGTTTTTCACAGCTGGTTCTCTTGAATCATCAACATTCATTTTTATAAAAAAGGCTGTGGCATTATTGGTAAATTTATTCATAAACGCCTCACTAACATAGATAGCTGGTATTTCACCAAACCTATAAGAATAGAGCTCGTATTCACTTTCTTTCGAATTAAAAACTCCACCAATCATAACCGAAGTTTCTTTGTTCGTATCCTTTTCTTTTAAAACAACTTTTTTACCAATCATATCTTCTATATTTTCATAATTCATCGAATTGCTAATGATGACCGTTTCTCCTTTTTGGAATGCCTTTAAATCTATTTGCTGATGATGGGTCTTGTTATAAGATTCGACATAATCGTCACCAACGGCAATCAGTCTCGTTCCATAATCCTCAAGACTTTCTACATGTGAGAGAAATTCTTTATATGATGCAAATTGCTCCTGTCCCTTAAAATACGGATCATGATAATATACGCCTTTTAAAATTGGCGTTAACAGTGCATCATCATATACGACACCTGAACGTACAGATGTAATGATTTCCATCTCTGAAATCTCGTCAATTTGGGACAGCTTTGCTAGAAAATGATCATCAAAAACTTCTTTATCCACTTCTGTGCTCTGATAGACAAAATCATTAGGGTAGTAGGTATCAAGATAGTTTTCCACCTTCAAGCTATCCAGAAAGCCATTTACACTAAGCAAAGTGAGAATTCCTAGTGTTAAAGAGGCAAATACAAGAAATGCCCTTTTCTTCACTCGAAACACATTATGGAATGCCATGCGATGAAGTTTGCTCCCTTTTGTAGAATCTCTATTTTTTTTCTTACTAACAACACCTGTATACCGCAATGCCTCTATAGGTGAAACATTACTAGCCATTTTTGCAGGTTTACGACAACTAAGATAAATCGTGAAGAAAGCAAACAAGGCTGTTCCAACAAAAATAATCGGATGAAAAGATAGATCATTGGGCATAGCACTATACACACTGTCATCCTGAAATATTTTCATCGCCATTGGCACCACTCCAAAAGAAGTTATAAAGCTTAAGGCTAACCCTACCGGAATCGCAACGAATGATAGACGATATACTTGATTGTGAACAACCTTTCTAATTTGCTTTGATGAAGTACCAATAACTTTTAACATTCCATAAAAACGAATATCCTTTGCAACAGATATGTAGATCACGTTGTAAATAAGCAAATAGCCACTTAATACGATAAAAAGGGAGATTGAACATATAACTGCCATTGTGATCATGATAATATTTGAACTTTCTTCACTTGAATCAACTTTTTTATAAAACTCTTGTCCAGGTTTTAACGCTATATCTTTTTCTATTTTTGAATAAACTTCTTCCTTCTGTGCTCCTGTGTTTGTCGAGACTGATAAGACCCCATTTTCCTCCAACATAAATCCGCTCTTTTTTATATATTGTTGAGACACAAGAGCTATCCCAACTCCACCATTTCCATAATCCTTGTAATTTGTAAACCAGCCGGAAAGACGAAAGCTCTCTGACACTTCACCATTTTGGTCAACGTAGGAAAGTGGAATTGTCATGTTCAATTTTGGATTCACTATTCCAAGCTGGTTCAACGCTTCTACAGATAACATCATTTCATTTTCCCTTACAGGATAATCTCCATTTATATGACTAATGGCGGGAGTATACATACTTTCCCACTGACTTTCATCATAGTAAATCATAGGAATCGTAACATCTGCGTTATCTTCATTATGCTGCTCAATTGTCCCAGCTTTCACTTGAATTCCAGCCGCTTCTATATAATCAAGCTGTTTGATTTTATAATATTGTTCCTCAGTAGGATGATCTAGAAAGATAGAAGCCGTTGTTCCAGCTGCTCTTATCGTCATGGTGGAATAATTCTTCGCAAAACTTATGCCAATACTAAATACAGTCGCAATCATATAAGTAGTTAAAATGATTGCCATCACAGCAAACATATTTCTTGTTCGGTTTTTTTGAATAGAACGTTTGGAAAGACGCTTGATTGCTGTTTGATTATTATTTTTATGCATGTTTAATTCGTCTCCTTGGCAACTTTTCCGTCTTCAATTCGAATTATTCGCTCTGCCATTTGGGCAATTTCTTCATCATGTGTAATCATCACTGTCGTCTGGTGATAGCGCCGACTTATCGTTTGCATCAGCAATAATACATCAAGACTCGTTTTACTATCCAAATTACCAGTAGGCTCATCCGCAAGAATAATTGCCGGTTTAGCTGCTAAAGCTCTTGCAATCGCCACCCTTTGTTGCTGTCCACCCGAAAGATTATTTGGCATTGCGGTCAACTTATTTTCAAGACCTAGGGTCTCGATGATTTCATTAATAAAGCGTTTATCAGGGTTCACACCATCAAGCTCGATAGGTAAAACAATATTTTCATATACATTGAGGATCGGAACCAAGTTATAATTTTGAAAGACAAATCCAATGTTACGACGGCGAAAAATGATTAGTTCCTCATCCTTCATTGTGTAAATGTCCCTGTTCTTGAACATGACATTACCAGAAGTAGGACGGTCAAGACCGCCCAACATATTTAATAATGTCGACTTCCCGCTTCCAGAAGTTCCGATGATTGCCACAAATTCCCCTTCCTCTATACTGATAGAAACTCCATCAAGGGCCCGAACTTCGCTATCTCCTTCTCCGTAAATCTTTTTAAGCTTATTCGTTGCTAAAATACTCATTCCTATATTCCTCCAATTTCCATCACAACTTGTTAAAAGTAAGTATAACAATCACTTCTTACGATTTCGTGACGAAAATTCTTACATTATCGTGAAGTTGAGGCACATAACTTATTAGGGAAATAGGAGCAACATACCTTACTGCTCATCGCTATTCAGACGATAAAAAGACTTAAAGTGCTAGCACCTTAAGTATCCTTTAACTTTTATTGCAAGAAATTCAAATATCAATCTTCACTACTATCTGAAATTTGTTAAGACTTGACTGCTTAGGACAGGCGTAGATACACTTATCGAAAGCATTATACGCAACTACAAAATCATTGATTTCCTAAAAAACAAAAGACATGGTCCGATACATTACCGGTCCATGCCTAAGCTCAAGTTGATTTTTTTCCTGTTCTTTATTTCATTCAATCATTTTATACTATAATAAGAAGTTACATTAAAACCTTTTTCTTTATAGAAATCTAAAATCCCGTAGAAAATCGCCTCTGCTGCTTTTTGCCGCCATTCTGGTGATTTTAATTTTTCAACATCTTTTTCATTATCAATAAAACCCATTTCTACTAAAACAGCAGGCATATTATTTTCACGAATAACATGAAAGTTTCCGTTCTTAACTCCCCTGTTTCTCAAATTCCATGCATCCTGCAATCGGTTTTGAATCTTAGTTGCCAATAGCTTACTATCAGCTACGTAAGGATTAGTAGCAGCCGAATAATAATAGGTTTCAGTGCCATTGGCAGCACCATTAAACTTATTTGCGTGTATACTCACAAAGATATTCCCTTTTGCCTCCTTTGCCATTTCTACACGTTTGGCTAATGTATGATATACATCGGTTTCCCGCGTCATCGTGAGTTTGAAAGGAGTCTTATCTAATAAGGCTTTTACCTTCAAACTTGTGTCTAAAACTACATCTTTTTCTTTAAGCCCGAAACCTGAAGCACCTGGATCATGTCCGCCGTGTCCAGGATCAATCACGATCATTTGTGAGGCTACTGATTGACCATTATTCTCTCCTGGTTTAGGTGTATCCGTACCACTTAAATAACTACTATTTACGAAACCTTCTAGCTTTGAAGAACGAATATACATCCATTCTCCTATGAGATAAGAACCTTGGACCTTTGTTCCTTTTGGAACACTACCAACAGTTCCATACGCGGTTGATGGACCTGTTCGCACATTCAAAGAACTAGCTGTTACTTCTGTTTCTATATTAAAGCTTATTTGTGGCGATATCCGCAGTTTATAATTGATTGAACGAGCTAAGAAAACGGCAAAATCAGCACGTTTTATGTTATATGTATAGCCAAAATCAGTCGGTGTAATTCCTTGTGCTATACCTTTTTTCATTAATGCTTCAGCAGCACTGGCAGTATTCGTTGCACTGTAATGAAAAGCTCTATTTATAAGTAACGCCATTTCTCCTCTTGTAACTGGATTGTTCGGTTTAAAACTACCATCCACGTATCCGGAGATAATCTTTGCGTCAACTGCAGATTGAATAAATCCCGATGCAAAGGACTGACTGCCAACGTCATGAAAGCGTGTACTTCTTTTTGTTCCATCAAGTCCAACTGCCCTTCCAATCATTGCTGCCGCTTCTGCTCTTGTAACCGTTTTATCCGGTAAAAAATAGCCGTTACCATTCCCGGAAACAATTCCTCCTTCTGCTAAATAATTGATGGATGCCAGAGCACGGTGTGTTGAACCTACATCCTTAAAAGACTGCGCTGCCTGAATATTACTAACCGTCAAAGGCCAAATAATGAAAACTAGCAAAATAACGAAAACTGTTTTTCTCAAGCTCTACCCTTCCTTCTTGACATTCTACCATGTGTTAAACATTTTGAGTCATTCATTTGGATAACTGGAAACATGCAAAAAATGTCTATATGTTTTATTCATTTCTCATATCGACAAGTAATTGAAAAATTTTAACTAAAGACGATTCTCTACTATTAGACTCGGGTTGGTTAGAATGCCAAAAACCCTTGATTAACAAGGGTTAATAGTGCGTTGTATAATAAAACCTTCCATTTCGAACTAGATTAACGACAAGTGAAAAGGGCTAAAATAAATTCAAAAACACCCTGATAAACTCTGATACAAAGCCTTTTGTATAATATTGTAAAACGTTTTAACAACTCAACTTGACACGAACTTGGCATTGATTAAAGTCATATAAAATAAGTGTATTTCACTAAGAACTCATCGTCACCGCTGTGAGTTCTTTTCATTTTTATTGAAGATTCTTATGGAAGTAATGCTCCCGTTATTTGAAGAAGTATTTGCTCACTAATTCTTTAAATATATGTGATTACTATTTTTAAATACTTGGAAGTTTAAATTGTCATTTGTTTTAAGCATTTCGGCAACATTGTTGATTGTTTCTCCAGAAAAATGTATCCCATAGCCGTTATTTTCAGGATAACCATATAAATAACAAACAACTTTTTCTTCCTTCATAAAAACGATTTGGTTCATTCCTTCACTAACTGTTTCACTGATATTATCCCATTTATACCCTACCGTCTTATAAACCTTTTCTTTTGAAGTATATGGGTCAAAAGAATATACAACATCCCACTCAAATGGAGTGACATCCAATAAATTTATTGTTTCAACCGATTGTTCAATTGACGTTATCTGTTCTCTTAATAATTCTTCGTTCATTTCCCACAAATCTTTATTTAATAAATTTATTGAAACCACTACACTTAGCATAACGATAACTACAATTGCCACCCATTTTTTAGATTTCAAATCAATCTTCTCTCCCTTTGTCTTATTCAACTCTTCTACACCGTTAACATAACAACAAAGCTTCACGACGGTCATCTTCATGAACCATTAATTTAAATGATTTTATTAATGGATAACCATTGTTTAAATTGCTGTATTCCAATATCATAATTAATCTTTTTATTGTAAATGGAAAAAATCCGTGTTCCGAATGGTTCTAATGTTAATTCGTTTACTGTGGTAATATTTTGAATGCCATACCCTTTAACATCAAAGAATATATCCCATATATCCTCCGATTTTCTTTTAAATGCTATCGCCTCATAATCGTAATTGTCCTCGTAAAACCCTAAATGAAGATGATATTTATCATCATATAAAATATCCACTAAGCACCTCTATTTTATCATTTGAATTAAACAATTCGGCAGAAATAATCATCAATCCTTCTTGAAGTAAGCTGCCCGTTAGGTCAATAACAATTATATCAAATTTCAAAACCTTTTACAACAAAAAAAGCAAGGCTCCCCCCTGCCTTGTGAAACTTTATTTCTATACTGTTGGTCTGATATCTGAAATCAACTTCGAATTCGTCAACGCATAATCACTATTGATTCTTGCACGAATCTTAATTTAGAATGTGCTAAGTTTAATTCGTGCCAAGTTAATGCGAAGTTGAGGTTACTTTTACGTAATTAGAAGTTATTTTTAACATTCTTTAGGTGGTGGACTTGATGAAGGCGAAGGGGTTGTTGCTAACCTTCCATTTATTGCATGGGGCAATTTGTCCGAAGGTGGACTGATATTGATAAATCAGGTGATGCTTTCAACCGTGGGACGTTCTAAAAATAAGAAAAACCCTTGATATACAAGGGTTTCAGACTGTAGACAAACTCGATGAAAATCGAGTTTTCCTACAGTCTTTTTTGTTTTAGAATAAAGGTAGAAACAATACTTGGAGTGATGAAGATGCTTTCGAAACATAATTCCATTCAACGTGATC
>NZ_JARGEJ010000740.1:0-294 GCF_029211245.1 Robertmurraya sp. DFI.2.37
TTTCTGCCTGGAAAAGAAGAAACTGGCAATGGAGACGGTGCGCCATTACCTGTCCATCCTGAAAAAGATCTGCCGCATCGCCTACAAGGAGGGGCACTCGGAGAAATACCATTTCTGCCACTTCAAGCTGCCCAAGCAGAAGGAGACAACACCGAAAGCACTCAGCCGGGAGAATTTCGAGAAGCTACGCGATCTGGAGATACCGGAAAAACGCAGGTCACATGTCATCACCCGGGACCTCTTCCTCTTCGCCTGTTACACCGGCACCGCCTATGCCGATGCGGTAAGCATCAC
>NZ_JARGEJ010000741.1:0-294 GCF_029211245.1 Robertmurraya sp. DFI.2.37
TGGAAAGTGAAGGTGGCTGGCTGAACAATCCCGGATATCATGGTCTGAGCGAAATGCTTTATGAATACACCTCGTGTGCCGCCAATAATGGTTCCGGTTTTGAAGGACTGGGTGATAACACATGGTTTTGGAACTACTCTTGTGGTATTGTGCTGATATTAGGACGTTTTGTCCCGATTGTAGGTCAAGTGGCCATAGCAGGTATTCTGGCTAAGAAAAAATTTATTCCCGAAAGCGCCGGCACATTGCAAACCGATACAGTGACATTCGGTGTGATGACATTTGCGGTTATTT
>NZ_JARGEJ010000742.1:0-294 GCF_029211245.1 Robertmurraya sp. DFI.2.37
TGTGGCTTTGCTGACAGCTCGCAAAGGGTTGGACCCACGTCAAGGTTATGTGGCTGCTGACAATGTATATTCACCTATCCGCACAATTTCCGGAGGTATATCTTTAAATTTCTAATTTAGCAACCCATTTTTAAGAATATGAAATTGTCAAATAAATATATAGCATTTGCAAGTGTCGCTTTATTAATGGCATCTTGCGATTTGGATAAATTTCCTGAAGGAGATTACATATCTGAAGAACAGAAAGAAGATATAATCAATGGCAGACCTAATTTGATAACTGCTGAAGTGAAC
>NZ_JARGEJ010000743.1:0-294 GCF_029211245.1 Robertmurraya sp. DFI.2.37
GTCGAATGTAGCGGTCAGTCGGTTGTTGAAAGCGGCCAAGTCAAAACCGATGTCCCAAGTCTCGACGGTTTCCCAAGTCATGGTTGAGTTGACGATTCCGGGCAGACTTGCGGTGTTGACACGTTGACCGTCAATTAGCCATCCGCTGTTTGCCGTACCGGTGCCTTGCTGCTGATAGAACGGATACCAATCCCAGAACGTTTCATATTTGGAGCTGGTATTACCCAATTGTCCCCATGAAGCACGAATCTTGAATGTTGAGATAGCATTGCTCAATGGTTCGAAGAATTTTTC
>NZ_JARGEJ010000744.1:0-294 GCF_029211245.1 Robertmurraya sp. DFI.2.37
TAAGGGATCAACGTCAGCTTCACATCAGTAGCCGTCAGACGACCTCTGTCGTCATAGCCCAGAATCTGCGCATCCGTCTTCAACTGGTTAATGCCATAGAGCAAATCCGGTTTTTCAACCACCTCGAATTGAGGAGTGCGGTTCATAAACACGCTCAGCACATCAAAATCATTATCCGGCCATTCCGCACAATAAACGATCGGGCCACGCTCCACGGCTATACGTCCACGATCTGCCTCCACTTTATTATTGGCTTTCACCGTACGAGGTTCCATATCGAAATGGACAGCTACT
>NZ_JARGEJ010000745.1:0-294 GCF_029211245.1 Robertmurraya sp. DFI.2.37
TTTCATTGTTTCGGGCACAGTAACACGCAATTCTGTACACAGATTGAAGAAATGGTCGATAGCGTGCCGCAATGTAAAAATCACAGCGGTATGATCAAGAATAGAGACTTTTTGCTGTCTGAACTCTTTTGCCGACAAGCTCTCAACTTTGATGAACGGGCGGAAATCAATTTTCACACCGTACTTCTCAGCAATATCATAGTATGGCGACTTTTCAGAAGTCGGCTTCGGCTGAGATACGAGGACTTTTTTTATTTTCAATGTACTAAAAATTTAAAATCAAAATGTTGTTCG
>NZ_JARGEJ010000746.1:0-293 GCF_029211245.1 Robertmurraya sp. DFI.2.37
TGTAAATGTCCATGCATTATGAATCATCAACATAGAGTTTTTTGGCATGAAGATTTCATCTCCTGCCATCGCAATAACAGATGCAATTGAAGCTGCCACACCATCAACATGAACAATGATTCTGGCATTATGACGCTTAAGCATATTGTGAATGGTAATCCCCTCAAACACACTGCCTCCCGGACTATTAATATAAAGATTTATAATCTCGATACCTTCGCCCAACTCGTCCAATTCGTTTTTAAACGTAATCGAAGAAACTTCTCCATATTCTTCCCAAGCATACTTCGTAA
>NZ_JARGEJ010000747.1:0-293 GCF_029211245.1 Robertmurraya sp. DFI.2.37
CGTGGTTCTGCATTAGGTGCTTTGAATGGTGTTCCTCAATGGGAAGATAAAGTAATGGAGTTGATGGATGCAGTTGATACTTGGATTCCATTGCCTCCGCGTGATATTGATAAACCTTTCTTGATGCCTGTTGAAGACGTGTTCTCTATCACTGGTCGTGGTACTGTTGCTACAGGTCGTATCGAGGCTGGTATTATCCATGTAGGTGACGAAGTTGAAATTCTTGGTTTGGGTGAAGATAAGAAATCAGTTGTTACTGGCGTTGAAATGTTCCGTAAATTATTGGATCAAGG
>NZ_JARGEJ010000748.1:0-293 GCF_029211245.1 Robertmurraya sp. DFI.2.37
CTTCGCTTGCCAGTTCTTGCGGCAAGTCTATCTTGAACGTCTTGGGTATCATGTTCAGCTGGGATAATTTGCGGAAAGGCTTGATACCCGGAATAATAGGTACATTGATTCCTTCTTTTCTTACCCTTTCTACAAATTCGAAATATTTGCGGTTGTCATAGAACATCTGTGTCACAGCATATTCAGCTCCTGCTTCAATCTTTTTCTTCAGCCAATAAATATCTTGTTCCATATTGGGTGATTCCTCGTGTTTTTCAGGATAGCAGGCTACTCCATAACTGAACGGAGTTCCT
>NZ_JARGEJ010000749.1:0-293 GCF_029211245.1 Robertmurraya sp. DFI.2.37
AAGAAAATCTTTTCTGATCGAGTATTTTGCAAAAGAAGGCGCCCAGTGCACTACATATTTCCCTTTTAGCTTCAGGCATGACTACAAACCGAATTCATTTAATAGGAAAATTGCAATAAATAAAGAAAATCAAGACGACTATATTGTGATAGTAAATAAGCCGACTTCTGGGCATTCGGTTTTCTTAATGTATTTAAAGCTCTTATCATTTCTTCCCTCGATTTTATTCCTATCCCATGTCCAAAGTATTGATCATCCCCGAAATAAACGGCATTTTCACCGATCCATACCGG
>NZ_JARGEJ010000075.1:0-19688 GCF_029211245.1 Robertmurraya sp. DFI.2.37
AATATCCTAGTTTGCCCCTTAGATATTCCATTACAATTTTTAATTTAAATTCTTCACTATATTTTGCCATACAAAAACACCCCAGAGGTTAGATTTTTAACTCTAACTTCTGGGGTGCAGTACCTAAACACGACTTTGATGTCAGCTTTTTCTTTTTTATCGTTTTCTTTGATATATTTGGTTAATCTCTGAGGAACGAAAATATCCCTTTTAGACTCTATATACCTGATCTTTCTTGTTACATTTCCACTTTTTCAAATTGCGACGTCACAAAAAAGGCCCTATTCACCGATGTTTTTTGAAAGACCGCTTAATGAAAAGCGGTTGAAGTCATGGTAGATTTAGAAAATCCTTTAGTCTGCTAATATACTAAAAAATACCTTTGACATTCCTAGTTATTTTTTATAAACTTATCCCTGTTCGGTTCGATACTTTAATGTATTATCATAATAAAGAGTATCGGTTGCTACCCTTTTCTTCTTTAAGTCTTGTGGGTGGTAACCTAGAAAGGTACGATATACTTTGTTAAAGGTGGGTTTATTCATATGAAACGATTATTATCTATTATACTTTCCGTGGTGACAGTATTTTCGCTTCTTGCATCTTGCTCTAGTCCCGGATCGGATAACACTGAGAAAAAAAATAAAAGTACGTTAGTGATTGGTATTGATGATAAATTTGCACCAATGGGGTTCAGGGATGAAAATAATGAAATTGTAGGTTTTGATATTGACTATGCTAAAGCTGCAGCTGAAAAAATGGGGGTAACGGTTGAATTTCAACCAATTGATTGGAAAACTAAAGAATCTGAACTAAGCAGTGGTCGAATTGATCTTATTTGGAATGGGTATACCATTACAGACGAGCGTAAAGAAAAGGTTCTTTTCACAAAACCTTATTTAAAAAATGCACAGGTTGTTGTCACCATGAGTGATTCAAATATTACAAAACTAAATGATTTAGAAGGTAGAGTGGTGGGACTTCAATCTCTTTCCTCCGCTGCTGATACTTTGAATGCTAGTCCAATTAAATCCAAGATTAAGGAAGTTAGCGAGTTTTCCGATAATGTTACAGCATTGACTGACTTAAAGAATGGACGTTTGGATGCTGTCGTTATTGATGAGATTGTTATTAATTATTATTTGACTAAAGAAAAAGATACTTTTAAGGTTCTTGATGAGTCTCTTGCTCCTGAAGAATATGGAGTGGGCGTAAAAAAGGGTAACGAAGAATTGCTTGAAAAGCTTCAAAAGGCCCTTGATGCGATAAAAGAGGACGGAACAGCAGCTGAAATCTCGAATAAGTGGTTCGGTGAAGATAAAGTATTAAAGTAATAATGTAGATTAAGCAAAACAGGATTTCCTTAGGGAACCCTGTTTTGCTTTTGGAGGAATCTTTTATGCCGTTTGATTATATTCTCTCAATACTTAAGCCAATGCTGGAAGGAGCGCAGATGACTGTCCTTCTGTTTCTGATCGCTATTGTAGCTTCGATTCCACTGGGTTTCGTATTAATGCTTGCTGTAAATAGTAGTATCAAGCCACTTTCTTGGTTTGCCCATAGCTATATATACGTGATGCGTGGTACACCACTATTGCTACAACTTTTGCTCATATGCTTTGGGTTACCGATGATCCCTGTAGTCGGAGAATATTTAGTGCTTGATCGTTTTGTCGCTGCCTGCATAGGTTTTTCTTTGAACTATGCTGCCTATTTTGCTGAAATTTTCCGTGGTGGTATTCTTGCGATTGATAAGGGCCAATATGAGGCTTCCCAAGTACTTGGCATGAATAAATGGCAGACTACATCGCGGGTAATCCTTCCGCAGATGTTCCGGATTGCATTACCTTCTGTTGCGAATGAATCGGTGACATTAGTAAAGGATACCGCACTACTCTATGCAGTCGCTGTGCCAGAATTGTTACACTTTGCCCAAACCGCAGTGAACCGTGACTTTACAATTGTCCCGTTTTTTGTCGCGGGTATCATTTATTTAATCATGACACTCTTATTAACCATACTTTTTAAGTGGCTTGAAAAACGGTTTAGATTTGAATAAGAAGGAGTGGTAAAAGTGGCTATCATTGAAATATCTAAACTAAAAAAATCATATGGGAATCTAGATGTACTAAAACAGATTACTTTTGATGTAAATAAAAACGATGTGGTTGCGGTCATCGGCCCTTCGGGTTCGGGAAAAAGCACGATGCTTCGCAGTCTAGTTTATCTAGAAAAAATAAATACAGGAAGCATTCATGTAGGCGGTGATACTCTAGTGAAGGGTGGAATTTATTCGAAACCGCAGGAGATTAAACGAATCACTTCCAAAATGGGGATGGTCTTTCAGCATTTCAACCTCTTTCCTCACCTAACTGTCAAAGAAAATTTAGAGCTTGCTCCCAAAATGCTAAAGAAAGAAACATCCTTAGACATTCAAAAAAGAAGCAGGGAGCTTCTAGATAAAATTGGGCTCTCCGAACGGGCTACTGCATACCCCGCCAAGCTCTCTGGTGGGCAAAAACAAAGAGTCGCCATTGCCAGAGCACTTATGCTGAATCCAGAAATTCTGTTATTTGATGAGCCTACATCTGCTTTGGACCCAGAATTGACTGGTGAAGTACTACAAGTAATGAAAGGCCTTGCGGAAGAGCAAATGACGATGATTGTAGTGACACATGAGATGGAGTTCGCAAAGGAAGTGGCAAACAAAGTTATTTTTATGGACAAGGGTGAGATTGTCGAAACAGGTCACCCAACAGACTTTTTTGCTAACCCGCAATTGGAACGAACAAAAAACTTCTTAAGCCGCAGTTTAAAATAATTCGTGGTGTACCTCCATAAAAGTAGGTTAGAGGTATACTAGTTTCACTAACTTCAATATTTAGGGGCGTTTCAATTATATGGAACGCCTCTTGATTTGGAAGCCAGAAGGTATGCATTATAGGATTAAGAGGCATAGCCCCTAGATGAGTATTATTGTTCTGATTATAAAGCCATTTTTTTCACTTCATTTATCTCCTTTCATTTGTGATATATCTTGATAGATAACGAGGATTGACTATGTTTATTTTAAAGACTCAATATTCCCATAAATTAATAGAAAGTGTCGGGAAACTTTGCAGAAAGGAAGAACCTGACCTTTACCCTCAATAAGAAATTACTTTACAGCTGAAAACATAAAAATAAATATCAAAACTCGATAAAATCTCCATATTTTCTTTGTATGATAAAGAAAAAGACAGGAGTGATTTAAGTGGAATGGTTACCCTTTTTGATGTTGTTGATATGTCCACTGATGATGATTTTCATGATGAAAGGTCATAGTCACGGAGGAGGCCATCAGCATCATAATTCCTCAAAAGAATTAGATGTTAAAATATCCATACTAGAGCAGGAGAATGAAAGACTTCAACAAGAAATTAATTCTCTCTCATCCATGACTAAAAAAGGGTCATAAATTAAAATCCAGCCGTGCTAAAGGTACGGTTGGGTTTTATGTAATTACATAAATAGTAACTATGACTTGAAATTTTGTTTTGTACCAGTAGTCATATCCTGTAGATTGAATTTTTTCCAACTGGGTATTTTTGTATTTTTAATTTGCTATTAAAAAGAATTATTTTACTCGATTCCAAGGAACAATAGATGTAGTCATGCAAAATGGATCTAAAGATTTCACGAAATTATCAAATTCTATTACAAGTATTACTTTACATAGGGTACAGGGGTATACTATAATATAATTGAGGAGGGGAGCTAAAAATGGCAACCGAATTAACAAATAATCCGACAGCTGAGGTACCATGTTGTTCGTTATCAGGTGAGAAGAAAAGTTATCATTCTGAGAATGTAAAAAAGAATCTTGTGTCTCGGCTCAACCGGATTGAAGGTCAAATTCGGGGCATAAAAAGATTAATCGAAAAAGATACTTATTGTGATGATGTTATAACTCAGATTTCCGCCAGTCAAGCAGCCTTGAATGGTGTTGCAAAAATTTTACTTGATGCTCATTTAAGAGAGTGTGTAGTAGACAGAATAAAAGTAGGCGATATGGAAGTTTTAGATGAGGTTCTTATAACCATTCAAAAATTAATGAAAAAATAAAAGGAGTCGATATAAATGGAAAAAGTAACTATTAACGTACAAGGAATGTCTTGTGGTCATTGTGTAAAATCAGTTGAAGGTAGTGTTGGAAAACTTAATGGCGTTTTTGAAGTAAAAGTTCATTTAGAAAACGGAACTGTAGATGTAGAATTTGATTCTAACAAGGTAACTTTAGAAACAATTAAGGAAACCATTGATGATCAAGGTTATGATGTAAATTAATAAAGCTAAGAGGTACGTGCTATTGTAAGCACGTCTCTCTTTTACAAAAAATATACCCTGTATAGGTATGAGGTGTTGAAAAAATGAGTGGGAAAGCGATAGAAAACCAATTCCAAATAACCGGCATGACCTGTGCGGCATGTGCAACAAGAATTGAAAAAGGGCTAAAGAAAATGGATGGTGTACAAGAGGCAAATGTGAATCTTGCACTGGAAAAAGCAATGGTCAAATATGATTCGGATGTAATGAGCCCTACGGATATCCAGAAAAAAATACGTGATTTAGGTTACGATGTGGTTACGGAAAAGAAAGAACTAGTCCTAACTGGCATGACTTGTGCGGCATGCGCAACAAGAATTGAAAAGGGACTTAATAAGTTAGATGGGATTGTTCAAGCCAATGTGAACTTAGCTCTGGAGAAAGCATCAGTTGAATATAACCCTTCTGTTGTTTCTCCAAAAGAGATGATTCAAAAAGTTGAGGACCTGGGATATGGTGCTATGGTAAAAAGTGATGAAAATGAAAAAGAAGCGGTTGACCATCGCCAAAAGGAAATCGAGAAACAACAAGGGAAGTTTATTTTTTCAGCCATTTTATCATTGCCTCTTCTTTGGGCAATGTTTGGGCATTTTAGTTTTACATCTTCCCTTTACGTTCCTGAGGCGTTTATGAATCCTTGGGTCCAAATGGCATTAGCAACGCCCGTACAATTTTTTATTGGTAAACAATTTTATGTAGGAGCATACAAAGCTTTAAAAAATAAAAGTGCCAATATGGATGTCCTAGTTGCTTTAGGAACATCAGCCGCCTATTTTTATAGTGTCTATTTGGCCATCCAAACGATTGGAAGCAATGCTCACTCGGTGGGGCTTTACTTTGAAACGAGTGCTGTCCTAATTACGTTAATCATTCTTGGAAAACTGTTTGAGGCTAGAGCAAAAGGGAAATCGTCTGAAGCCATTAAAAAATTAATGGGCTTACAGGCAAAAACGGCAACTGTTCTTCGCAATGGTGTAGAAGAAACTATTCCGTTAGAAGAAGTAATCAGTGGTGATGTTCTATTAATTAAACCGGGAGAAAAAATTCCTGTTGATGGGGTAGTCTTAGAGGGTAGCTCGGCTATTGATGAATCGATGTTAACAGGAGAAAGTGTTCCAGTAGATAAATCGGTAGGAGATACCGTCATTGGGGCCACTCTTAACAAAAACGGTTTTATAAAAATTGAAGCAACAAAGGTAGGAAAAGAAACAGCTTTAGCTCAAATTATTAAAGTAGTGGAAGAGGCGCAAGGTTCAAAAGCTCCAATTCAGCGTATGGCTGATTCTATATCTGGAATATTCGTCCCAATCGTGGTAGGGATTGCAGTTATCACATTTCTAATCTGGTATATATGGGTGGATCCAGGAAACTTTGCTGAAGCCCTAGAAAAATTAATAGCCGTTCTTGTTATTGCGTGTCCATGTGCATTGGGACTTGCAACACCAACATCCATTATGGCTGGTTCTGGACGATCTGTGGAGTACGGAATCCTCTTTAAAGGCGGTGAGCATCTTGAGAAAACCCATAGTGTTAATACAGTCATCCTAGATAAAACAGGTACGATCACAAATGGGGCTCCTGTTCTTACAGATGTTATTACTGAGCAAAATGAAGCAGAGTTTTTGTCCTTAGTAGGTTCTGCAGAAAAGCAATCTGAGCATCCTCTAGCTCAGGCAATAGTAGAAGGGATTAAGGAAAAGTCAATTGATTTGAAAGATGTGGCTGAGTTTGAAAACATCCCTGGATATGGAATTAAGGCTAGGGTGGATGGAAAAACAGTACTAGTTGGAACTCGACGTCTTATGAAGCAGAACCATGTGGACGTGGAGAAAGTCTTAGAGAAAATGGAAGAGCTCGAAAAACAAGGGAAAACAGCTATGCTAGCTGCCATTGACGGATCATATGCAGGTTTAGTAGCTGTTGCAGACACCATTAAGGAAACCTCAACAGAGGCCATCAAACGCATGAAAGAAATGGGGCTTCAAGTAATCATGATTACGGGTGACAACAAACAAACTGCTGAGGCAATAGCTAAACAAGCTGGAGTTGATCATGTAATCGCTGAGGTTTTACCGGAAGGAAAAGCAGAAGAAGTGAAGAAACTTCAGGCAGAAGGCAAAATTGTTGCCATGGTTGGAGATGGAATTAATGATGCACCGGCACTTGCAACCGCAGATATTGGAATGGCCATTGGTACTGGTACAGATGTTGCCATGGAAGCTGCAGACATCACTTTGATTCGTGGTGACCTAAACAGTATTCCTGATTCTATTCTAATGAGTCATAAAACGATGAGAAACATTAAGCAAAACCTCTTCTGGGCTCTTGTCTATAACACGATTGGTATACCAGTTGCGGCAGTCGGATTCCTAGCTCCATGGCTTGCAGGTGCTGCTATGGCCTTTAGCTCCGTATCTGTAGTGCTAAATGCGTTACGTCTACAAAAAGTAAAATTATAGGGAGACATGTATTATGAAAAAATGGGTTCTTTCTGCAACCATTTATTTGCTTGTAGCAGTAGGTGCATATTATGTCATAACAGCAGTGGCAGGACCTGCCGAAAATCCTGCCCATTCTAATACAGAACAACATGAAAATTAGATTTATGATATTTAAGCCATCCTATAAAAGAATCTCGTTTAACGTCAGCGACCTCTATTATGTAAGATAGAGGTCATTTTGGCGTAAAGCGATTAAATTGAGCAATATCAAAAGGGATAACTAATTGGATAATCTATTTCTTACTTTCAATCTGCATACTTTCTTCATATTTATATTTTATGATACATGGGGATTTTGATTTTAAACATGAGGTAAGAACCAATGAATAAAAAGTATAAGAATAAATTAGGATCTTTAAGATCCTCAAAGAATAATCTAATTTTTGATAAAATAGCCAAAAAAACAATGAATATTTTTATAATCTCAATACTTCTCAATTTAGTTTTTCAATCCATTACAATTGCAGAAAAACCGAATGAGGGACCAAAAATTATAAGTGAAGCTGCCATCTTAATAGAAGAGAGCAGTGGTAGAGTATTATACGAAAAGAACGCAGAACGATTAATGTACCCGGCCAGCTTAACAAAGGTTGCAACAGCCATATACGCCATAGAAAAAGGAAACCTGGAAGATTTAGTAACAGTTAGTGAAAGGGCCAGACAGGTGGATGGGACAAGAGTTTATTTAGAAGTAGGGGAGAAAGTTTCTCTTAGAAAACTAATTCAAGGGTTGCTCATAAATTCGGGAAATGATGCAGGAGTTGCGATTGCAGAGTATTTGGATGGGTCTGAGGAAGAATTTGCAGCTAGTATCAATGATTATTTACAAGGAATTGGATTGAATCGTACTCATTTTGTTAATCCACATGGGTTGTTTAATCCCGATCATACGACTACGGCGAGAGATTTGGCGGTCATTACGCAATATTCAATGAAAAACGCTGACTTCCGAGAAATATTTGGGACAAAAGAATTAAAGTGGGATGGAGAGGTTTGGGATACCACCATTTACAATCATCATAAATTGATGAGAGAACGGCCATATGAGGGGATTACCGGAGGAAAAACGGGTTTTGTTGACGAATCAAAACACACCTTAATTACTACTGCAAAAAGGGATAATATGTCTGTAATTGCTGTTGTTTTAAAGGGTTAGTCACAAGATATGATCTATAATGATACCGTCGAACTTCTTGACTATGCTTTTAACAATTTTAATCTTGTTACTATTCCAAAGGGAAAAGAATATTCTTTAAATGGCAAGAAGTTTGTTACAAATGAAATGTATTCATTTCCTATTACTAATAACGAAGAAATCACAGAGGAAATTACACAAGAAGGTCTTTTTGAAATTAAGAACCAATTCCAAGAGAACATTGTTACACTCCCTATTAATGAAATTAAAACTCCTAAAATAAAAGAAGAAAAACAAATCATGGAAGAAAAAAATGGGGTTTTCGGCTCTTTAAACGCTTTTATCATCATTGCTATCTTAGCAACCTTAAGCTCTTTAATCTTCATTAAAATCAAGAAAAAACGATTGCGTCTTAGGAAACCATGGTAGAACAATCTCTAGGTGTTTAAGAGATAAATCAGGGCATATTGTTTTCCGATGCTTATCAGAAAAAGGAATAGTATAACGGGGAAGAGAACTGGATGTGATTTTTAAGGTGAATACAAGTGAAGTAATAAAGAGACGTTATAATCGTATTTCTAGCATTTATGAAGTCATGGATAAAATGGTAAAAGATAAATGGAGGCACGATTTACTTTCTCAAGTTTCGGGGGAAGTTCTTGAAGTGGGGATCGGGACAGGTGCTAATCTTCCTTATTATCCCAAGGATATTCGCTCACTAACAGGTGTCGATTTTAGCAGTGGAATGCTTAAACTTGCAAAAGAGAAGGTATTAAGGGGAAACTTCCCTTATCCTATTGAATTATTTGAAGCAGACATTCAGAACTTGCCTTTTCCAGATAACACATTTGATTCTATTGTTTCGACATGCGTTTTTTGCTCCGTTCCCGATCCAATAAGAGGACTGAAGGAATTACGTAGAGTCTGTAAACCAACTGGACAAATCTATATGTTAGAACATATGAGAAGTGAGAATAAAATAATAGGGTTGACTATGGATATTTTAAACCCACTAACTGTAAGGCTATGGGGGGCGAATATTAATAGAGAAACCTTAAGGAACATAGAAACATCGGATATTAGAATTGATAGTAGTATATTTCTAATGGGCTCGATTTTTAGACAGTTAACATTGAGTCCAAATAAGAATACGAGACAAAATATGGACTGAACAAATGCTACCTAATTTAGAGGAAAGTTGACCAAACGAAAAAACTTTATACGAGAATCTAAATATTGAAACATTCTTGTTTGAAGAGAAATAATAATGGAGGTTTTACTATGGTAATACAGTCTAATATGTCTCCTAAAGCAATAGTTAAAGTATGGAAGAATACAGCACCTGTTTTTGTAAAATTTAATGTACCACTAACTGATATGACATTAGAAAGGATTATAGAGCCTGAGATACTTTCTAATCTTCTTATTGAATTAAATGCTGCTGTTGGAAGTTCAACGGCTACCTGTATAGAAGGTGGGTGACAAATGCCAACTATAAAGGAGTAGGTTACTTCTTATAAATTTCTTCTTCGACCAGAGACCCTTTTGTCTAAATCATATTGGGGTTCTTGATAAAATTACTTATTGGGGCAAAAATTGGTTTTTTTAGTCTCATATTCATGGAATAGTAAAGTAAAATGCAGAAAATCTGCACACTTTTTGAGTATATTAATCATGGATTATGAAAGGAGGATTACATGAAGTGTTAAGAAAAAGCAGAAAGAAATTCATGTTACCTATATTTATTGGTTTATCATTGCTGTTAGGGGCATGTTCAAACAATAGTGATGAAACACAACCAGCAACAACGGAAAACATTAAGGAACTGGTGCATGATTATAGTGTAGGCAATATAAAGAATCAGTCCGCCTCAATCACCTCACAACAACTCATTGTGACCGACAGTGATGAAAGCGAGGTAACCTATGACTTACCAGAAGATGAATTTTTTGTTTCCATCGCTCCGTATGTCAATGAAACCCATCCCTGAACGAACCATAGCTTGACAGGTTGTCAAGGAGAATTGGTGGAAAAAGAGTTTGACGTATATATTGAAGACGTGGAAAACAATGTAATTTTAGATGAAACATTAAAATCTCAATCTAATGGATTCATTGATTTATGGCTACCGCGAGACAAAACCTACCAAATAACGATTACTCACGACGGAAAAAAGGTAGAGTCAGAGTTTTCTACTTTTGAAAACGATGGCACTTGTATTACAACCATGCAGTTAAAATAGAACAAAATACCTAAATAGTTGTTAATTTGTGGAGTATGAAAAAATATTTTCTTGATATCGGAATGGCGAACAGGACGTACCAACACTGAGCAGCATAGTCTACACAAAAAAATGATGCACTTCCATAATTGTGAAGAGCATCGTTTTTTTGTATTTATAACGTAAAGTCTACTTATTTAGCTTTATAGTTAGGAAGATCAATATCAGAGTAATGTCTAGTTCTATTAAAAAAGGATCGGTGAGGAACCAATCCTTTGACTTGAATGGGTGAATTTTCATCTGCATTTTCTGGTCTACATTTACAGTTTAGAACTCTTTATTGCAAGTTTGACAGCAAAGTATACTACGATTCCAATTATGAAAAGGTTGAGTCCCCATCCTAGAAGTCCAAAACCCATCATCCCTAACCCATGTACACTTATCATTTGGAATCACCTCTTAACTAGAATTGATTCATCATATTGCTAGCATTTTCACCATGGAAGTTTTCCATCATTCCTCCTTCTCCATGGCAGGCATCAAACATTTCTTTTTGCTCTTCTTTGCTTAATTCAGGATGTATTTTTTCAATTTGAGGTTGCATTTTTTCGAAGTTGAATAATCCATCTCCCTCACCGTTTGTTTGGGCAAAAGTTAATGTCCCAGCACCTAAAATAAACGCACTGCTTAAGATTCCTACTAGTAATTTCTTTTTCATTTTTATTCATCTCCTTTCTTGATCCCATCATAACGCTAGCTAATGAAGATCTTATGGAGAATTTATGTGGAAGTTGTGAAGATTTCTTTTTCTGATCTAGAAGATGCTAAAATACGTACAAGGAGTGGTTCGTAGTGACGAAAATTCTAATGGTTGATGATGAAGAAGTGATCTTAGAAGTGTTAGAAGCTTATTTTGAAAAAGAGGGATGGAACAGCATCTCTGCCTTAAATGGAATAGATGCACTCAAAAGAGCAAAGGAACATGATCCAGATATGATTATTTTGGATTTGATGTTGCCGGATATATCTGGAGAAGAGGTTTGTAGGCTAATAAGAAAGGAAAGCGATGTTCCCATCATCATGCTGACAGCAAAGTCGGCAGAAGAAGATCTAATAAACGGGATTGTGATCGGTGCAGATGATTATGTAACCAAACCGTTCAGTCCTAGAGAAGTAGTGATAAGAGTAAAAGCAATATTGAGAAGGATAAAGAAACCGACAAACCAGCTCACTTTCAATGATCGGGCACTGATAATCGATACAATTAAAAAAGAGGTGGTACTAAACGGACAAGTGATTACGTTAACACCGATTGAATTTAAGCTTCTTTTCACGATGGCAAGCTTTCCGGGCCGTGTCTACCGCAGAATAGATTTATTAGAAAAAGTGCAGGAAGATGGCGTCTATTTTGAAGGATATGAACGAAGCATAGATACCCATATCAAAAATTTGCGAAAGAAGATTGAAACCGACTCCCGACATCCTGAATACATTTTAACTGTTTTTGGCATGGGTTATAAGTTTGGAGAAAAGCCAGATGCACCTGACATTGCGATCTAGAATTTTATTTTACTTCCTCATTGTTTCACTTTGTGGAATTTTACTTACGAGTATTTCAATCTCATGGGGGTTTGAAGATCAATTTACAGATTACTTAAGAGCGAACCGGGAGCAAGACATTAGTCTTTTACAAGAAGAAGCAGCAAGAGAATATAAAGAATCGGGAAGTCTCTTAAATGATGATATCACGGGTTTACTGCATGAGCAGGCCATGACCGAGAATTTATTTTATCAGATTCACGATAAAGATGGAAAGCTGTTAGCTGATACCACGATGATGCTCGGAATGATGGAAAGCATGGGAAGGCAATCTGATAGTGTCGAGTATCTGTCTTCGACATACGATTTATCAATAGAAAAGCAAGTTATTGGAAGTATAAAAGTTTATTATCCTGACAGTCTTATGGATGAGGATTTTTCTTTTCTAAACACAATCAAGAAAAATATCTATGTAGGAGCTATTATTACTATTATCCTATCGTTTGTATTTAGTATCTTGTTTTCCAAGCGATTGACTACTGGTTTTAATACGCTATCCAAAGCTGTTCAGGCTTTACAAAAACATAAATGGAACACGAGAGTCACTCTCGATGAGCTGTCAAAAGAGATGCAACCGTTAGCAAATACCTTTAACAATTTGGCAGAAGCACTCTCCAAAGAGGAGACACTCAGAAAACAATTTACTGCAGATCTTGCCCATGAACTCCGAACACCTCTTGCTACTTTGAGGAGTCAAATTGAGGCGTATCAAGATGGAGTTTGGGAACCTACTCCTAAGAGGCTTCAGCAGAGTCATGATGAATTAATGCGGTTAGTTCGTCTCGTGAATGAATTAGAAAAGCTTCTTGCAGCCGAGAATCCTCAAATCAAGCTGAAGAAAACGGATATTGAAGCTAATAAGATTCTCAATCGAATAAAAACACAATTTGAATCTGCATTTAATGAGAAGAGGGTAAAACTTACAATAAGTATTTCTGAAAAAGAACATTGGTTTCACGCTGATCGTGATCGTGTCATTCAAATATTAACGAATATAGTAAATAACGCCCTTCAATATACTCAGCCAGGAAAACAGGTCATAATGTCAATCGAGGAAAAAAGCAATATGATAGGATTTTCTATAAAAGATGAAGGTATTGGAATAAAAGAACATGATCTACCCTATCTGTACGAAAGATTTTATCGTGGAGATAAATCAAGAGATAGAAAGACGGGGGGAATCGGAATTGGACTTTCAATTGTCAAAGCACTGGTCGATGCTCACCAAGGGGAAATTAAGATAGAGAGTAAAATAAATGTTGGGACTACAGTAACAATTTACTTTCCTCAGGAGAACATCTAATATAATTGGGCTTTGTTCAAAAACATTTATCTTATGATAATCTGAACCCGAAAGAAGCTTATTTAGATAATATTTAGTTTTGTTATTCGGATACAAACGGAATAAAAATTGAAATTAGCATGGTTGCTCCGCTAGGCTTTTCTAACTTTTACTCCACTAGTAGTTTTGACTTGATTTACTACTTAATATTTTCTTTATACAAGCAATCTCCAATAGGTGGACAATCCAATGCTAACCAAATTCGAAGAAAGTAGTCTAATGACATATTATGACTTTTATTATTTAGAATTTGGGATAGGGTACTTTCGCTAATTCCAGTATTTCGGTGTATTTCAACTGATTTTATTTTCTTATTCTTCATGATATCTTTAATGCGATTTCTAATGACGTACTTTGTATCATCTAAGATGAGAGCTTTTATAGAAAATATTTCAACATCTGAGACTGGAAACATAATATCAAGAAAGTCAACAATTGCACCTTTTATAATTCCTTCAATCTGTTTTTCTTGATTGTATCGAATCGATAGATAGTCCTTAATTTTTTCAAGTTTATCAAACGCTGAAGGAAGTAAATGAATCGTAATGGGAATGGTTACTTTATTTTCCTGAGACATGTATTAATTGGCCCTTTCATTGGTCAAACTATCATTAGTTTAAGTCTTATAATGGTGATACTATGATTCTTTTTAGAAAGGAAAGAGGGGCTCATGCTGCAGATTCAGAACGGCGTGGTGATGGTTTATAAGTTTTATTTTTATAAGAATTGCCTCTTTATATTAATAGATATAAATGACTGAAATTAGTGCTGATAAAAAGGAAAAAAGACCATTTATCTAATAAAGTGAAAAGATAAATGGTCTTTTAATTGAGTATTTAACAGTCTCCAAGGGTTATTTATATTATCCCAGTATTAATTTTTAACCCATTTATACCCGATGCCCCAAACTGTAAGTAAATGCTTATCGGCAGGGCAACCGGCTTTTCGAAGTTTTTCTCTTAGATTTCTTACGTGTGAATCAATTGTTCGATCTTCTGTTGTTACGTCATAACCCCAAATAGAATTAATTAAATGTTCTCTAGAGAAAACCTTATTTTGGTTATTCAAGAATAAACTCATCATACCAAATTCCTTTGGCGTGAGAGGAATCTCCACACCGTTATTAAACAGCTGGTAGGAATCTTCATTCAAAGTTAGTCCCTGAAAAGAAATAAGTTCAGTTTGTTTGTTTTGTCGTCGTAATACTGCTTCAATCCTTGCGGTTAACTCTTCCTCATCAAATGGCTTCGAAATGTAGTCGTCTGCACCACCTTTTAACCCTTTAACAATATCGGATTTCTCACTCATTGCCGTGAGCATAATAATAGGGATATCCCATTGTTCTCTAATTTCCTTGCAAGCTTCCCACCCATCCATCTCCGGCATCATGATATCTAATAATATAAGATCAACGGTATAACCTGATTTCAAATATTCAAGCGCATCAATGGCTGATTCTTTTGTTATGCAGTTATATCCAAGTGGGGTTAAATAGAGAGATATCAAATCAAGCATTCTGCGTTCATCATCAACTAATAAGACATTTTTCATTTTTTCAGCCCACCTTTAAAAATCAATTCAAACTCTGTACCTACATGTTCTTTACTATTAACTGTTATTTGGGCATCATGAGCTAAAACAAGCTCTTTTACAATTGCTAATCCAAGCCCAGTTCCACCAAGAGACCGTGTTCGAGATTTATCAACTCTGTAGAAACGGTTAAAAATAAACGGAATATCTTCTTTGGGAATGCCTTTTCCATTATCTGAAATCTTAATGTGAACTGAATGTTTATTTTTCCATGCCTTTAACTTGATGGTCGCACCTTGCTGTGAATACTTCATGGAGTTGTCCAATAAATTAAAAAGGATTTGTTCGAGTCGAATTGGATCGGCTTCGAGAAAGGTGTTTGGTTCACAAATAGGCTCAAGTGTCATCCTTTTTTCATCAAATGCAGGAGAAAGTTTTTTATTAATTTTATTGATGAATTCATTAAGATTTATAAGTTCTTTTTGAATGAGAAAAGAATTTTGATCCACTTTTGCTAACTCAAATAATTCCTTTATCAATCCAGACAACCTATTTGATTCTTCAAGTATAATTGTTAAATATTTTTCTTTTTCATCACTTGATAAACTTCGTTTATTTAGAATATCTGCATATCCTTTAATATAGGTTAAAGGTGTTCTGAGTTCATGCGATATGCTTGCTAAAAATTCACTGCGCTCACGCGTTAAATGATTTAAATCTGTGGCCAATGTTTCAATAGATCTTGCTAAATCTCCTAATTCATCGTCAGATGTTTTTGGTAAGGACACTGAAAAATCACCTCTACTAATCTGGGATGTTGCCTCTTTCATTTTAATAAGTGGCTTAGTTATCCCTTTTGATAAAAAGAAGATAATAATTAGGGTTAGAAAAACGGAAATCCACCCAGCTAAAATAAAGTGTTCATTTAATCTTTGGATAAGGGAAAGAACGGATTCGGTATCTTGAAACATGTATACAAAGCCAACTGTCTGATTATCTATGTTGACAGGACTAACTGTTGCAATAAATGCCTTATTCTCCCAATCATCTTCCATAACTTTACCCTCTATGGGGATCGTTGTAGATGGCTCCTTTAGGTATTTACTAAAATTATTTGATGAAGATGAATCTAAATTAACTCCTTTGTTATCTGTTATTAAGACATCAGTCGTGGATTCAGACTCCATTAAAATTACATGGGCAATCGTTTCCTCATCAAAGTGTTTTTCGAGAATGGCTCTGTGGGAATTACCTCTAGCTTGTAATGCACTAAGCTCTTCGTCTACAGTAGATTCCACAATACCCTTATGTAAGAAGAAGAACATAAATGTCATAAGACCAAACATTGTTAAAAAGAACAAAATTCCGAGTTTTACTGAGAGTTTCTTCACTGTGCTCACCTGATTTCGATTGATACATACATTTTACTCTAAGAGTTTGGAGAAATTGTGCAGAAAAATTATAGAAATATATAACGTAATAACTAATTAAAAGTGAGTAATTAATTTCTTGAAAAATAAGAAATTTCGGTATTATACACAGAAGGAATCTTAGAATTTAACCCCCTTAACCCCCTTTTAAAAAATTTCTATATTTCTACTAAACAATAAACGTTGGCCATCATTAAAGTGAGGACCAGATAAAGAAACTACTTTGCCTAACCTGTGTTTTTTGAGTAATCTTTTTATGGGGATTTTATATATCATTGATAGTTGAAGGGTAGTATGATAATTGTCTAAGAAGTGGTTAACATTGATTATTGGTATACTGTCGATGGATATTTCTGAAAAAGAAGCAAATCTTCCAGTTCTTAACCAATAGATGATATCTGACTTTTTAACTCCAAGGATAAAAACTAAATTCCTTAAAGGAATAAATCCTGTAGTTTCCCCATTTTTTAGTAAAACCGCACTCACAAATTCATAAACTTCATCCTTACAAACCCATGATTCCCCAATGGACTTGTTGAAATTAAATTTTATCTTACCACTTAGTATCCCATCAAAAAGGATGTTTGCATTTTTGGGACCGAACCATTCTATAGCCTGTCTAGTGGTTATGGGTTGTTCAGGTAATTGAGTGGAAAATGCGGCTAGTTTTTTTTCAAAACCTATGACTGAATCTTTTGGAATTACCCATGTATTAACAGAGCCGCTGCGAAAATTGAAAGCATTATTTAAAAATTTGTTTTCCAAAATTGATAGGGTTGCTATAGAGCTTGTTTTCCATCTTTCCTTTAATTTCTCTTTTGTAAAACTATTTTCAAAATCAATTAAAAATGAGTTGAAATCCTCTGAAGAAACCAAGTTAATATTCTTATGAGCAAACTCATAGCTATATGTCGGTAGCAAATTACTGTGAATGATACTAGCGTTAAAATTATCATTTAGTAATTTAATTTGTTCAGTACATACAAAATTGTAACGGTTGGGAAGTCTAAGTTTTTCATGCGCAATAAAGTTACCAAACTCTATTGCTATAAATGATAATTCAGAGTTGTAAAGGGAAGGGACTATTATATCGACAAAGTAGAAAAAGTCTTTTTTTTTGCTATTCTCCGCATCATTTAACATCTTATAAAAATTTAATGGCCAATTCTCTAAAACCATAAAAGCAAAGCCATATATACAAATGGCCTGTTCAATATGTTTTGCATTCTTTAAACTGTTCCGTTCTTTAGCATTGCCATCATAAGTAAAAGATAACACTTTTAAGTCCAATTTTTCTGACGGAAGAATTCTTACGGCCCAGTTTGCTATAAACTCTAATACCTTAATAAAACTACTAATATTATTTATGTAGGGGTGATCATAGATGAAATTTGAGGGAGTGAATAAACCGTCTACTATTCTTTGGTATTTGATTAGTGTGGATGATTGAGCGATTTGTTTTGAAATGACTGAATCTATTGAGAGATTACACCTTTTACATTTATTTTCAACAATCGATTGGATTTTAAAAGAAGTGTTACAATCTGGGCAGGCATCAATAAGAAAAATTCCATGCTTGGTACAAATTAACGAATGTGAACTACTCCAGTTTTTTTTATGATAGGTTGATTCTTGTAGGCATAAGGGGCAACACTTTGTTCTAGAATAAAGAAACCATGGGTTTTTTTCAATACTATTAATAGCCAATTGATGTTGACTTAATGTTGAGTGAAATGATAATTCTTTGGCTTTCTGATAGGAAATAGATAGAAACTCAGACATCTTTTTTAAATTGGCATCTGAAAGCCAGTTAATTTCATTTGGTATTAGTTCTAGGGTTGAAAAATCCTTGAAGTTTTGAAGAATCCAATTTGGATTATCCATAAAGTTACTTTTTGCTGTTCTTAGCAGCAAACTGTAGAGTGATTCTCCAGGATGGGGTTCTGTTGAGAATAATAGCATTTTGTTCACCTCCAAATAATAAATATTATTGTCTATAATAGACTAAATATTCATATTATTTAGTCTAATTTAAGGGTATAATAAAAATAAAAATTATGAGGTGAGGTAAATGCACGGAGCACGCCCAATAAAACCTAGTAAAATGAAAAATTACAGAGGAAATTTTCCTAGTACAAAATGTGGAACTATGATTAAATACGAGAGTTTACTTGAAAGGGATTACATTCATTTACTTGAGTTTGATTCGGAAGTTGATTATTACGAGTCGCAGCCCATAAAAATACCATACAAGTATAAGGGAACATCTTATAATTATTATCCTGACTTTAAGGTAATAACTGGTGATAATAAGGTGCTGCTTGTTGAAGTGAAACCTATGAGATTTCTAAAAAAGGAAAAAAATCTATTGAAATTTGAAGTAGGAAAACAATTTTGTGAAGAAAATAATTGGGAATATATAGTTGCTACTGAAGAAAATATTAGGGTAGGGCATCTTCAATATAATCTAGAAAAGTTAAGAAACGTAAATTATCAATCTATGGACACTAATTTAAAGAATAGGATTATTCAAATGGTTAAAGGTAAACAAAATGTCAAAATAAGTACTCTTATTGCTGAATTACCTCAATATAGTGAGCAGGAATTGTATTCACATCTATATTCCCTTATTTATGACCGTAAATTACATACTGATCTAATAAATCATAAGCTGACAAGTGACTCTTTATTAACTGTTTCTTAGATAGGTGGATTAAAATGTCCAATTATAGTTTTACACATGGCACAAAATTTATGATTGATGATACAGAATATATAGTTAGAAAAGAAATGGACACAGTAATCGAAGTTGAAAATTTATCTTATAAAAAGGCTGAAACATGGGGGCGGTGGGACTTACTAAAGCTTTGGGAAGAATATAAATTGATATTTAAAGTTGTTAAGGGCAATGAATTTGAAGTTGAACTAACTGACTATGAGTTAATACCAAAGGAATATAGAGTGGCTGCAGAAAGAAAACTTGAAATATTGAAGCCCGTTTTAGAAGGAGATGTATTACCTAGCGAGATAAAGAAGTATATTTCATCCTTACCTAAAGATATGAAAATCTCTGTAGCAACACTGTATAACTGGAAGAAAAAATATGAAAAGTCACACGATATTAGAAGTTTAATTTCAAGACATGATCTTAAGGGACCCAAAGAACGATGGTCCAATGAAATTGCTAAGTCAAAAGTGGTAGGAGTTGTAGAGGAATATCTATATGATGGTGAACATTTCACCCTTGATTATCTCTATAATGAATACTTACTCAGAATGGATGAGCTAAATGAACTCAGGGATGAACCAATAAAACCAGTTTCTGAGACTACTTTTTGGCGCATAAAAAACGATATTAAAGACCTAGAAAGATTAGAAGAAATTAAATATGGAAAAGTATTAGCAAAATTAAATAAAAATGGTGCTCAATCCAAGGTGGTGTGACCGTCAAGTAGAATGAAACAATTTTTGCTCGTTATTTTGAAACACTTTGTTCCCCAAATATGGTAGAACGATGCTTCATACGATAACTATCTTCATTTAAATGAATGATTTCTACTCGGTG
>NZ_JARGEJ010000750.1:0-293 GCF_029211245.1 Robertmurraya sp. DFI.2.37
GCCAAATGTTTGCACATCACGATCATTGACATGAAAGAGAAGATCATCGCGATGTGCAAACATTTGGCTCACAGGGTCAACAAAGGACAACTGCGCTCTCATTAAAACTGGCTGAAATAGAATTGATCCGTTCAGAAATTGATGAATATCCTATTCTTCTACTTGATGATGTTCTTTCCGAATTAGATGATTTTCGTCAATCTCATTTATTAAACACGATCCAAGGCAAAGTTCAAACTTTTGTAACAACAACAAATGTAGACGGGATTGACCATCAAACCTTAAAAGAAGCA
>NZ_JARGEJ010000751.1:0-293 GCF_029211245.1 Robertmurraya sp. DFI.2.37
TTGGTTTATGATTTCAATTATGTCTTCTATCGGAGTATTGTCAAAGGTCGTGGTCAGATAGTACTCTTTTTGTGGAATTCCGCCGATATGGACCTTATAGACTTCTTCTAATTCTTTTACTACCTTTTTCAAGGGGGCTTCATTATAAACAAACACGTGGGTCTTCCATGCAAAAGTGTTGGGGTCACTTTGTTTGTTTATTTGTATTTGTCCTTTTTGGTTAATGAAGGCATACATGCCTTTTGTCAGGATAGCCTCTTTTTGTTCTTTGTTATAAAAACGGACTTTTCCAG
>NZ_JARGEJ010000752.1:0-293 GCF_029211245.1 Robertmurraya sp. DFI.2.37
CTCCCAAATAGATATAATCATACTCAGGCATCAGTCCGCGTATTTTGTCCAGAATGGTCAGACCGCCGTAGCCGGAGTCGAATACACCGATGGGACCGGTTGAAGGGAGGATAGATGGGATCATGGCAGTATAGCTATATAATACAGGCACGGATTACACGGATGTTCACGGTTCTGAAACCTGTGAAATCTGTGTAATCCGTGCCTGTAAAGGTCCTTAACTTAATTATTTGATTCCTACTTTAGCTTTGACAGCAGCAGTTACATCTGTAGACTGCGCTTCATTTACGTAG
>NZ_JARGEJ010000753.1:0-293 GCF_029211245.1 Robertmurraya sp. DFI.2.37
TCGCCATCGCGGCTTTGGGCGCGTGCGGCGCCTTGGGGTTCAGGGAGAGGCCCGAGCCGTCGGCTGCGGGCACGATGCCGAAGGAGTCCTCGAGCCGCACGAGCAGCGACATGAGGTCGCCCGCGGTCTCGACGCCGTAATCCTTGAGGGCGTTGACGGAAACGCCGAGCGCAGCGGAGATGGACTCGAGCAGCTCGGGCTTGACGGCGCGGATGCCGCTCTCATAATGGCGCACGGCCCCCTCGGTCAAGCCGACGGCCTCGGCCAGCTGCGCCTGTGTCATGCCACGCGAC
>NZ_JARGEJ010000754.1:0-293 GCF_029211245.1 Robertmurraya sp. DFI.2.37
CCAGAACATGATTGATCTGGCCATACCTTCCGTTCAAAGCGTAATAAAATACGGGGATACGATAGCCGATATCAAAGAAGGTGTGAATGCCGGTGTATGGACTGTCGGTGTGATTCTGGGCAGCAACGAAATGGGACTCACCCAAGAGGAAACCGGAAAACTGCCTGCAGAAGAGTTGAACAGACGCATGGCAGCAGTCAGAAAACGTATGTATATGGCAGGTGCGCATTATGTAGTAAACACCATTGCCGAACTTCCCGAAATTATTGAAATTATTAACCATAAAATGAATT
>NZ_JARGEJ010000755.1:0-293 GCF_029211245.1 Robertmurraya sp. DFI.2.37
GCCCTTTTTCCTTCGCTAGTTCGATAGATGCGCGGTAAGCTGTCGTCGCCATAACTTCAAACACCTTATCGACAATGGCGTTACCTTCGTCGCTTCCGTATTCCGCTTCGCAATAGATTAATAGGTCGTGAAGTCCCATGACGCCCATGCCTAGACGTCGTTCTCCCAGCGCTTGTATCGTATTTTCCGGAAGGAAGTACGGTGTTGCGTCGATTACGTTATCCATTAGGCGCACGCCAATTTCGACCGTGCGTTTTAGTCGTTCATAGTCGACTGTCTTGCGCTGTTTATCC
>NZ_JARGEJ010000756.1:0-293 GCF_029211245.1 Robertmurraya sp. DFI.2.37
GATCTCACTTGTCAATGTATGAACATCACTCTCTATGGTATTGATATATTTTCTTCTCTCCTCAATCTGACCTGTCAGCAAAGCAAGGTTGTCCAACTGGCTTTTCACATCCTTTTTGGTAGATTGCAACAAAGTTTCAGACTCGGCAATCTGCTGGTGAAGTTCCTTCCGTTTGGCTTCAAGCTCCCTTATTTTCCGAGTACTTTGCGCTGAAATAGTACTTAAAAAGCAGCAGGCTATGAGTAGTAAGAAGATACGTTTCATTATTTAATAAGCTGTTTTAGCAAATCTTG
>NZ_JARGEJ010000757.1:0-293 GCF_029211245.1 Robertmurraya sp. DFI.2.37
GTTGTCCGTGGAGGACAGCAGGCGTGGCGAGACCCGCTACTCCTACACCCCGACGGGGCAGCTCGACAGGGCGGAATACCCCGACGGCAGGGAGCAGTGGAGAAAGAGCGACCCGGTGGGGAACCTGTATCCCGACCCGGACATGAGGCTGCGCCGCTACCTCAGTGGCGGACGGCTGGAGCAGGACGGTGAATGGCACTGCGAGTACGACGGTGACGGCAACCTGACGGAACGCTACCTCGGCACGGGAAAGTGGCTTGACGGCAAGAAGGACCGCTGGAGATACCGGTGGA
>NZ_JARGEJ010000758.1:0-293 GCF_029211245.1 Robertmurraya sp. DFI.2.37
GGTGGAGATGTTCTGGTACACAACCGATAAACCGTCGCTGTTCACCGCCAGCGGTATCGAGATCACGGTACAGGGAAAGAAATACCCTTACGAGGTTTTCTCCGCTCCTGGTGAGCCTGACCTGGAATGGCGCCGGCGTAATACCTACAAGAAGTTCTATGTCCAGTACGATCCCTATGACATGAGCAGCGTACGGTTGCTTTACAAGGACAAGGGCGGTGCGATGCGTTTCGAGTGTGTGGCCTCGTTCCCGCTGATGATCCACCGTGCCCAGCAGGAGCAGACGGAAGCCG
>NZ_JARGEJ010000759.1:0-293 GCF_029211245.1 Robertmurraya sp. DFI.2.37
GATGAAATCACTTTATTTTTATATCACAAAAAAACAGTAAAGATTGTGTATATCCTTTCTGTCTTAACGTATTCGTAGTAGTACGAGATCATTTAATTAATATCTTTAACAGTCTCTCCGGATCAAACCCACTTATCCAATCTCCATTTATATTGGTTTGCGGAACCGTTAATCTTTTCGTTTTTCCTATCAAATTCATCCTTGCTATAGGATTTAAGTCTACAACTATCTCTTCATAAGTAATATCAAAAGAATATAGAAAACTTTTTACCATTCCACAGACTGGGCAGAAG
>NZ_JARGEJ010000076.1:0-17807 GCF_029211245.1 Robertmurraya sp. DFI.2.37
TCTATTATACCCTTATTTGAATGTATATGAATAGTACCTTTATTATCTGTTAAAACAGATGTCAAAATATTGTTTAAACCAGCACCGCGATTTCCTGGTGTTGATTCTGTAGAAAATCCATTTTCAACTTCTTTTTGGGATTCTTCATTAGCTGCTTTAACTAACTCAATTCTTTCTTTAATATCTTCAACAGTGGATTGCTCTATTGTTTCTTTCAATAAAAGTCCTGCTTCAATTACAACGTGATTCGAGCAAACTTTAACACCGTCTTTTAATGTTTGTTTCAAGAACGTTAATTTCTTATTGCAAATAGGACATATTTTTTGCTTTTTATTATCCATTTCAATCCCCCCTTTAATTCCTTTGACTCTTTTTAAATTTTATATACTCATAAACTTCCTTCATATCCTCGGCTGTTAATGATTCCATATCTTTAAACATTAAGTCAATGTCAGGAAATTCAGTTGCAATTTTATTTTTATAATACTCTAATTCAACAATTTCTGACTTATGACCTAAAATATAGTCAATTGTAACTTCATAATAATCTGCTATTGACTTTAAAATTTCAAAATCTGGTTGAGTCTGACTTAACTCATAACGAGCGTAAGTCGAACGATTAATCTTTAATATATCTGCTAATTGTTGTTGAGATAACTTCTTATTTTCTCTCAACTTTTTTAATCTATCTCCATATTTCATTTTTTATTTCCCCTGTCTATTATAATACATCTATTATAAGTGAAAAATATGCACAATATAATATATGCGCAAAAAGTTAAAAAAACTATTGACTGTGATAAAAATTCACATTATATAAGTGTATAAATCGCACAATAAGGTGGTGAACAAATGAAAAACGAAACATTATTACAACGAAGAAAATTGCTTGGATACTCTCATCAAGACATTGCTGATGAAATAGGTATTGACCGGTCCTATTATACAAAGATTGAGAACGGCTTAATTCCAAGTGTTAAGGTTGCTAAGCAACTTGGTCATCATTTAGGGTTTGATTGGACCATTTTTTTTACAAATAATAGTGCAAATAATGCATAAAACCAAGCCATATGAAAGGAGGAACATAAATGTTCACCATGAACTTTGACGACGAAATGATTGAGCAACTCGCTGAAAAAATAGCGACTTTAGCATATGAAAAACTCAATAACAAACTATCTATTCAAAATAATTTGCCTTTAGTACTGACAAGGGAAGAGGCAATGAATGTTCTTAGATGCGGTTCAACAACAATGTCAGAGTTAATGAGACGCCCAGACTTTCCAGTTATCCGTGAATTTGGTGTAAAAATCCCAACTCACATGTTAATGAAATGGATCGAGAGAAACACCAATTGGGTTGAAAAGAACACCAATTATTTTGAACAGGAGGCGATTTAATGAACGAACTACAACGCATTTTTAATTTCAAAGGTCAAGATTTGCGTATGGTCATCCAAAATAACGAACCTTGGTTTGTCGCAAAGGATGTGTGTCACATTTTGCAAATAAGCAATAGTCGTGATGCGTTATCAAGATGCATTTAGAGGTAGGGTACAATACAGAAAAAGTAAAATTTATTGATATTATGAAAGTGGAGATAAGCTAATCAGGTACAAAAAACCGTCTCAATAAGAGACGGTTAAAATTCTTATGGACTTATTCTAAATTGTCAATCGCGTACTGAGCTTCTTCAGGAGCGAATTTTTCTCCGTGTTCTGAAATTAACTGGTCATAAATAGCTTGATTAGACATGCTCATAGTCTCGGCATACTGTTCAGCTTTTTTTAGTGCGTTTTCTTTCCAGTCCCATTCGATGTTGTCAATTGCATATTGAGCAGCGTCAGGAGGAAAGTTCTCCCCATATTCTGATACTAGTTGATCATAGATTCCTGACTTTGACATGTACATAGTTTTAGCGTATTGTTCAGCTTTTGTTAAAGCAGATTTATGTTCTCTAGGAATACTTTCTTCTTTTGCTATTGCTTCATCCTCTGCTTTTTCAAGTTCTGATTTTTCTTCTTCGGTCAGTTCAGGTTCTTTTTTAAATCCCTCTGTTTTTGAATTAATCTGTGTGGCTTTTTCCGCTGGTTCTCTTTCAGCATTTTCTGTTTCAGGACTTGTCATAAACAGTCCAACTAACATTAAAACAACCCCTGATGCTATAAGTGTGAAGAATCTCTTTTTAGCTAACGTCTTTTTGATTAGCGCTATTACAAGATAGACCAATGAACCTACAAATAAAAGCATTCCTAAAATAAATAGTAATAAATCCAAAATTATTTCCCCCTTATGAATCTTTATTCTTTTTCTTCCCAAAGGACTAAATCATCCAAAGATACTCCTAGTCTACGAGCAATAATAGCAGATTGTTTCAAATCTGGCTGAGTTTTATTATTAGCCCACCTCGAAAAGGTTTGGATCGACACCTCACATTCCTGTGCCAAGTGCTTGTGTTTGATGCCTTTTTTCTCGGCCCAGTATGTAATCCTATTATTAAACATATGTCTTCACCTACTTATGTATAAGCATTCTATATATTTTTGATAACTCCTGTTAAAAATTTTGAATAAAAAAGTTAACAAAAATGTTAATGAGACAAGTTAATCGCCCATACACTGTACTAGACAGTGACAAAGCGAGGTGATCAGATTGGACCCAATTACATTTGGCATGGTAGCGATTGGCGTGGCTGGCGGGAGTTTGTGTGTAGTAACAATATTAGATGCTTATGGTATTAAGGTAAATGAGGATGCTATAAAGATAGCTTTAGAGATTACTAAATATGGAGGGATGCTGTATCTACTCCAACATCTGAGTAAGCTATTTTTTTAAAACTCGCAGTGAGCCACTTAGTTGCTCCATAAGTGACATTAAAAACTTAAAACAAAATATCATTACATCAAAATCAGTCATGGTCACTGACATAGAGACTCGATGACCATGAGACTGACCACCACAATGACAAGGAGAGTGACGCAATGCTAGAGTGGTTTATCCCGCCTGTGCTTGTCACAACTGCCGCGCTTATCCCCAATAAAAGACTTGCTAATTGGGAGTTTAATAAGAAGCATCTGTATAAAGGCAGCTGGCTTGTACCGATCGGGAAAAAACGTAAAGTCATGTATCATAACTTCGAGCATTATCCACATCTATTAGTAGGTGGGACCACAAGGTTCGGAAAGACCGTAGCATTAAAGAGTATTTTTGCTTCGTTGCTTCTATCTAATCCTAAACATATACGTTTTATTATTCTGGACCTCAAAGGCGGTCTAGAGTTTTCTAAATATCAAAACCTACCACAAGTATTAACCGTGGCATCAGACCTCCTAGAAGCGTGTAAGGCGCTTGATTATGTCTATAAACTAATAAAGGTCGATGAGGATCGATATCGCCAAAATGGCTGGACGAATATCACTGAGACACCTATCAAGGAAAGGACATTTATCATTGTGGACGAATCTGCAGAACTATCGCCTAAATTAGTGGGTAAAGAGTTTAAAAAATATGCCGAGCTAACTCAGATTTATTTGGGAGAGATTGCTCGTATTGGTGGAGGCTTAGGGTATCGTTTAATTATGGCAACTCAATATCCGACTCGAGAAGCCGTGCCTATGCAAGTAAAAATGAACATGGTGGCAAGATTAGCTTTTCGGATTGCGGACGGAACCGGTAGCAGAGTGATTTTAGACGAAACAGGGGCAGAGGTATTAGAGCCAATACCAGGAAGGGCGATCTATAAATTAGCGCAGTCTCATGAGATCCAATGCCCATATATCTCAGATAAAATGATTGGAGGTTATCTTGATGAAATTAGAGAAGATAGAGCAGATATTATCGATTATAGATAGGTTGGGGGTAGTGAGCGTTAAACAGCTGCATGAGATTTTGAGGTTAGGATCGTATCGTCACACATGCAGGGTGGTATCGCAGCTGGAAGAGTATTTGAATGTTGTACGCTCCCAGCAGAAGATCGTTTACTTGAATAAGGAAGGACGCCAATTGATTGGATCTGAAAGGGAGATAAAGAAATCTGTCCTATTTGACCACATGCTACTCAGCAATGAAGCCTATATATATTATGGTTGTCCAAGTGATTGGAAAAGAGAATATACCATTGAGATTACACAGGAGCCTGAATTTAGCTTTGGCATACAGATTAAGGGTATGAGTATCACCAAGAAAAAAACAATCATTTCTGACTCTGTATTTAGTCGTGATGGTTATATTCATCTTGTCGAGATTGATAATACCAGAAGTATGCAGGATAATAGGAAGAAAATACAAAAGTATAAAGAGATGTGGCAAGAAATTAAGAACCGGTTCGGACAGCAACCTAAGCTTTGTATATTTACAATGAGCGAAAAAAGAAAAAGAGAGTTCCTCAGTTTGTGTGAGAAACTCCCTTGTGATATTAAGTCTTTTTATGAGTTGTAAATTGTGTGTCTTTTGTGGGTATAATAGTACTGTTACCTACAAAAGACACTTTATTTAGCTGAGGCTGAAACAATAATGATTTCTCTAGCCTTTCCTGTTCCACGCTTATATTCGTCTTTAGTATCAACAACTATTTGTTTAAATAAACGAGTCATTAATTCTTTCTTATCATGATCGTCTGCAGCTTCCCATAGAGCGTCAATATTTTCGATAACATAGTTTAAATCATCTTGATTAGAATTTCTAGATTGATAATAAGCATTTAATTCTTTAGCTATTTTCTTCTCCTGTACTCTTAGTGCATCCGTCTCAGAAATTAATTCATCTATATCAATGATATCCTTTTTAAACATAGTTTTTTGTTTATCAATTAGTCTTTGTATAGATTTTAATTCTTTTTCAAGTTCACTAATATTTCTTAAAGATGTATTGCTAGATTTGATTGAACCTTTGATTAATCTATCAAGTGAGGTTAATATGTTTTGAGTAAGGTTCTTTTCAGAGATGATATGACTTGTACATTTCTTCCCCGCTTTTTTACCTGAACATCGATATGTGTTAATTCCATTTGAACCTTTGTGACCGGACATAGACGATCCGCACCTTGCACATTTGAGGATTGATGAAAAGTAGTAGTTGCTAGTCTCCCTTTTTCCGCCGAAAGTTCTGCGTTTATCTAATTCATCTTGGAGAGCCCAAAAATCTTCTCTTGGAATAATCCTAGGATGGATGCCCTCATATAAATTTTGCTCTCTTGGTGGTTTTTTAGACTCTTCCTTTGTGTTGTTTGTGACATACCCAGCGTAAACGGGGTTATTCGCAATATCCCTTACAGTGTCTACGTGCCAATCTCCGCCTTTTTTTGTAGGATACCCTAATTCAGTTAGCATCTTTGCTATTGTGTAAAATCCTAGTTGTTTGGCCAGTTTAAAAATCTTTTTAACTACGGGTTCCTCATCTTCATTAATGGTAAGCAAATCATTTTCGTAATTATATCCATAAGGAGGAGTACCGCCCTTCCATTTTCCGAGTTTTACCTTTTTTTCAATTCCCATCTTTACTCGCTCTGCTAAGTTCTCACGTTCCCACTGAGCGATAGCTGCCACAAGAGTTATGAATAATCTCCCCATTGCATTAGTAGTATCATAAACTTCTGTTGCGCTTTTAAACTTACAATTGTGGTCATCTAAAATCTGGAGAATATTATACAAATCTAGAACAGACCTTGTTAATCGATCCAGACGATAGACTAACAGTACATCAATACCACCTTGTTTGATTCGATTAATCATTTTTTGAAAATAAGGGCGATCCATATCTTTGGCTGAGTATCCATCGTCAACTACTGTTTCGACTAGATCCCAGCTTTGAGAAACACAATAAGCCTCTAATTTTTCTGTTTGAGCTGCGATAGAGTATCCATGTTTCGCTTGTTCTTCCGTGGATACTCTAACGTAGGCAATACATTTCATTCAGTTTTCCTCCTAGAATTTAATGTCGAGAGGGGCCATATACCAAACTAATTTTCCTTTTAAATGAATGGGGTTGTACTCCTGTTCTTTGGAACTGAAAAACTGAGTCGTGATGTTGGGGTTATAACTTTCCGGTTCTAAGGTTATCCCGTCTTGGAATTTATAAAATCTTTTAAGCGTAGCATCGTATCCATTAACTGATACAGCCGCAATGTCTCCATTTTTGATTTCTTCCGTTGGGTCTATTAAGGCAAGAGCTCCAGAAGGAATAACTTTATTCATGCTATCTCCTGATACTTTTACTAAAAATGCATCAGGATACATGTCAGCAATCTCTCTTGGCACATTAATCATTTCTTTTACTGGAATCATTTCAATGGGTACACCAGCTGCAATAGAGCCTAATAAAGGCATTGGAACTGAATCAGATCCATAGGTTTGTTGAGGCTCATTAATAGTTGAAACAATATTCTTATTTTCGATAATGTCACTTTTTAATATTCCAAAATGGTCGGCAATTTTTTGAATAGCTCCCATCCTAGGAGATTTTTCATTTTTCTCCCATGTTGATACAGCTTTATCAGAAACTCCAGCGATTTCTCCTAATTCTTTTTGAGATAAGTTATGTAATTCTCTTAATTTTTTTATGTTTTCTCCAATACTCATTTCCGTTACCTCCGAACTAAATCATATAGTTAATTATATACCTTAAGTAGAATATAATCAATAAAAAGTAGAGTCATTTCTTCTTTTTGTAGAATTTTGTAGAAAAATATGATGTAAAAATGTTCTTGGTGTTGTTGACATTCTACTTTAAGTAGATTAATATGAATTTGTAAAACAAATTAAGCGAGGTGAGAAACATGAATATCACTTTACGTCAGGCTAGATTGTTAAAAGGTCTTACGCAAAAAGAGGTCGCTGAAAAGTTGGGTGTGCATGTTCATACTTACAGTAAGATGGAAAAATGTCCTGATGAAGTTACAATTGGTGATGCTAAAAAACTTAGTGAAATTCTGCAGTTTAGTTATGACTTTATTTTTTTTAATGATGATTCTACTTTAAGTAGATATGAAGGAGGTGAATCTGCTACCTAAAGTAGAAAAATTGGCAGATTTGTCTATCTGTCCACTCTGCATATAGTGCATTGAGGTGAAAACTTATGAAGGGATTACCCGGTTTTGAATTAACGGAAGAAAAAGTAAAAGAATTAAAGCCAATTATCGAAAGAATCTTGTCCAAAAAATATGGGAGAGAAATTAAGTTCATTAACTTAACTATTGGAGAAATATCAATCGATTGTGAGGAGGAAAAATAATGTTTTCGCTATCAGAACACATAAAAGAAACCATCGATCGTGTAGATGGATATCAAACCGGAACGCTGGTTGTAGAAGGGCTCAAGGTTAGCTTGTTGCAGTCTGACAATACCGAAATCCAATTAGATGAGTCGTATGTTGTCGAGGTTAGAAACGGAAACGAATATATGGCAGTTACCATCGAACAATGTATAGGCCAAAAAACTAAAGAAGGTTGGCCTTTATTGGCGGGGTTGTACGCAAGGGTGAAGAAATCATATGACAGAAAATATTCTTTGTGAAATTTGCAATGAAAGAGAACACACTCGACTTTGTGACTATGCAGAAGGAACCGGAATAGTAAATAGTATTGATTTTCAAGAGTTAACTGAAACGTGTGATAAAAAACTTTGTCGTAAATGTGCAATTAATATTTGGGCAAATTGTGATGTGTGTCCAGAACATGCAGAACAAATAAAAGCAAAATTATCTAAAGCCTAGATGGCTTTCCTTTTTACTCAATGTGCGAAATTTGATGAACGAATTTGGTTCTAAAACTTGAAGGGAGAGAGAAACATGATTAAAACTATCAATCTAATTTTGGAAGACACAGGCTTGAGTTTGGAGAGTGACGGTGACTCTGGCTTGGTTACTATACGCTTAAACAATTTTGTATTTGATGAGGAAAAATCAACTGAAAGTAATAAGTTTTACAACGAAAAAGATGTTGTCGAAGTTTATCCATCCGTTGATGAAGTGAAGCAAATAATTAAAGCGTTGCAACAGGTCTTACCAGAGGAAGTTGAGCATGAATAATCTCAGAGTTGTTGCAAATGAAATGTTACCAGTTTATGAAAATGAAGCAGGAGAGAAATTGGTTAACGCAAGAGAGCTTCATGAAAAGTTGATGGTTAATACTCGTTTTAATGATTGGATTAATCGTCAACTAGAAAATTACGGTTTTGTTGTTGGAGAAGACTTTTACTCATTTTTGAGTAAAACCTCAGGAAGGCCATCTAATGAATATTTACTTACTCTTGATACCGCCAAAGAAATAGCAATGGTACAAAATAACGAAATGGGCAGAGCAATCCGCAAATACTTCATTGAGGTAGAAAAACGTTACCGACAACAGCAGCCGCAATCTATTGAGGACCTTATTATCATGCAGGCTCAAAGCGTTAAAGAGTTAAAAGCAAAAGTCGAACAGCAAAGCAAACAATTAGAAGTAGTAAATCATCGACTAGACAACATAGATAGAGTTGATTTAATCGGGGATTTACAGCAAAGGTTAAATAACATGGTCAAGAAATACTCTCAACAAAAAGGATTGACCTTTGCTCAAGGATGGAGAGATTTCAGAGGTGCTTTTAATACCGCTTATCGTACGAATTTAAAAGCAAGACTCAATCACTATAAAGAAAAACATGGGTTGAAAAACTTAACTATGCCACAATATCTCTCTTTAACCAATAACTTAGAGGATGCCCTAAGAGTCGCAGATAAGCTCTTAAACCGTGAAGGAGCGTCGGCTTAATGGAAGCATTTCCGGTATATTGCTTAATGTTCATTGTCTATATCCTAACTTCTGCTTGGCATGAGTCAGGCAAAGACATTGAGGGAGGTGAGAAAAATGAAGATTAGTAGATTTTTAAAATTGCCGTTAAAGGATCGCATCATCATTTTACAGCAAGCCGCAAAAAGAAAGGGATGAATCAGATGGATTTAAAAACTCTTGAGTACATGGAGGAACGTGCTAGTAAGGCTAGAAAACTTGTTAACCGTATTGATGATTTAACCAAATCTGCTGAAAAGATTTTAGGAAGCGAATGTGTGAAATTCATATCTATGAATACCGGAGTCTCCTTTTATGGTTACGAGTTAGTAACAGATATTCAGAAACATGCACTTGAAGCCATCAATCGTGAAATATCTCGACTAGAAAAAGAACTAGCCGAACTGTAGGGGTGATGGGTTTGGAAACCGCAACATTGCGTTGTCCTAAATGTCACAAAGGTTTTCAAGTGTTGGCAGATGAGCAGTTTGACCACGGTTGTCCTCACTGTGGGTATGGTCAAGAAAGCGAGGCGAAAACCATGAATCTGGATGTTTATGTTTGTCCTAAGGATCATGGATTCGCGGTAAAGGATGGCGAGGAACCAGTGCTTTGCCCATTTTGTGGAACAAAAGAAATTGAGTATAGTCACTCAGTAAATGAATAGGAGGGAATGTTTTGAACATTATTTTCAAGCAATTAGTTCTTAAGAATTTTAAAAGTCACCAGGATATCACTGTTAACTTTGGCGAGCGAACAGATATCACCGGTGACAACGCTGTTGGAAAATCAACAATCGTTGAAGCTCCTTGCTATGTATTGTACGGCACAGATGTACTAGGTGGCAAGTTAGATCCGACACCGATTACTTACGATGCAGATGAGACATTGGTTTCACTTTTATTAAATGTTGATGGCAAGGACCTGTTATTAGGTCGGGGATTAAAGAAAGGCAAGACCTCTTATTATATCAATGAAGTGCCAAGTAAGGCAGGAGAATTTAACGAAGTGGTTGAGCAACTGGGGGATAAGGAGCTCTTAATGTCTCAGTTAGTACCTAACTATTTTTTCACACTCCACTGGGAGAAGCAGAGAGCTTTAGTTATGCAATACGTATCAGCTCCTGCAAACAAAGAGGTGCTTAAAAAGCTCCCAGATTTACAGTCCGAAAAGCTTGGAGCTTTACTTAAAAAACATAGTCTTTCAGACATTGAAAAAATACATCGAGAAAACAAGACCAAGATGGACAAGGCTTATATTGCTGCACAAAGTCGCACCAAGACACTTAAAGAACAATTAGACCAATTGCCGAAAGTAAACACTCCACTTGAATCACTCAAAGCAGAACTCGCTCAGGTAGATAAACAAGTGCGTGAGAAAGAAGCATTGCTCGATAGCGCAGTTGAAAAGAACCAAGAATACTATTCAGTCCTTAACAAGTCAAAAGCCATTCAAGACCAAATAGCCATGTCTAAGGAAAGATGGCCATTCCTCAAAAACGAAGTGATTGAAGATACGTGCAGAACATGTAAACAGCCATTAGATGAAAAGTCCGTTGAAGCTGTAAAGGCGGATAAAGAAAAGCGTATAGCTGAATACAAGGAGGGTCATAGTGCTCTCATTAAACAACGTAATGAACTGAAAGAAAAGCTTGCTGAACTTGATTTTATTGACGTATCAGAACTTCGTGAAGAGATTCGTGCCATCGATGAAAAAGGTCAGCCGTTACGTGAAGCCATTAATGCATATTCACAGTTTACTAGATTGCAAGAACAGGTGGCAGAAGCCGAAAAAACAGAGCAAGAAACCCTTAACAGCCTAAACGATTCCATTTTCATTATCGACTCCATTAAGGCATTTAAAGCCAAAGAAGCTGAATTACTGGCTGAAAAAGTACAAGCCCTATTCGATTCTCTTTCTATTCGACTCTTTGAAGAGCAGAAGAATGGCGAGCTTAAGAACACATTTGAAATTGAGAAGGACGGCAAGCCTTACAGGAAATTATCAACAGCAGAGAAAATTCGTTGCGGTCTAGAACTGGGTCAAGTGCTTTCAAAACAAAGCAACATAACTGTTCCAATAATAATCGATAATGCCGAATCGATAACTTCATTTAAAAAGCCCAATGCTCAATTAATCACTTCAACAGTCGTTAAAGGTAGCGAGTTGATTATTTCGAATGAAGAATAACTACAGAATTTTTGAAAACAATGTTGTGATTTTTCTAAAAAGAAAAAATGGCGAGATTTTAGAGACGGTGATTGACCTTCAGGATTTTCAAAAAGCTAACGAATATAAAGGAACTTGGTATGCGTTAAGGGATCCGAAATCAGGAAAGTTCTATGTTTATGGAAATTTATATATTTCGAAAGGAAAACGAAGAGGGATAAAGCTCCATAGATGGCTAATGGGTGAACCTTGTGGTTTTGTAATAGACCACATAAATCACGACACCCTTGATAATCGCAGAGTAAATTTGAGGGCCGTTAAACAGCGAGCAAACATCCAAAACAGCCTTAAACCATTAAAAACAAACAAAAGTGGATTTAGAGGTGTTTCATGGGATGAGTCTTCTAATAAGTGGCGAGCGCAAATCAGTATAAATAAAAAAGTTATTAATTTAGGTAGATTTAGCAGTAAACAAAAAGCGCACGCAGTGTATTTGAAAGCAAAGAAAAAATATCACAAAGAAGGTGTAATCTCATGAAACAAGGCAAACGTCCCACTCGCAACCAAAAGAAGTTAATGCTTGCTGTAGGTCTAAGTCCTGAGAAATGGCTAATTTATAAGAAGATTAATAGTGAATTGCATCTAGTTCACAGAGAAACAGGCACTACAAAAATCATTCCGGAACAATAGGAGGAATAAAAATGAGCAATAACATTATGGGTCTTGACCTAAAAATTGACGAAAAATATATCGGTGAAATTGTAAGCAATGTTGTTAAATCAAGCATTGTTGAAGCTCTCGGAGCTAAAGACAAATTGGTCCATACAGCTATTAAAACGATGTTAATGACCAAAGTAGATAAGAACGGAAAGGTTAGTAGTTATTCCAGTGACAATAAATTCAATCTTATTGATTACTACGTCCATAGCACTGTGACAGAAGTTTGCAAGGAAATGGCATTAGAAATCATCCAAGAAAACCGTGAAGCACTTAAAACTGAATTGAAAAAGCAGTTATCAAGCGAGCGCAGTGTTGAAGCTTTCACAAAATCAATGATCGATAGCACGATGGAACGATTGAATAATGAATGGTCTCCATCAATATCAGTCCAATTCGATAAAAATTCAAGGTACTAGGGAGGATAAATAACATGTCAAAAAATCAAATTACTACAAGTCAGAATGCCGAGTTAAATGAGTTACATCAAATTGGAGATTTCGGCGTTAATGAATTAATGACAATGAAGGAAACTGTTGGCAAAGACCTGACTATTCCTCAGTTCAATCTTTTTATGTATCAGTGTAACCGAATGGGGCTTGATCCATCATTAAAACATGCTTTCCCAATTGTATATGGAGGGAAGATGGATATTCGAGTTTCTTATGAAGGTTTAAAATCCCTTGCTCAAAAATCGGAAGGGTATCAAGGTGTTTTTACTCAGGTGGTATGTGAAAACGAAATTGAGGATTTTGACGTGATTGTAAATGAAGAAGGTGAAATGATTGGCGTTAAACATAAACCTAGATTCCCACGTGGGAAAGTCCTTGGAGCATATGCAATTGCTAAACGCGAAGGACGAAGCAACTATGTAGTATTTATGGATGTCTCCGAAGTTCAAAAGTGGATCAAGATTAACGGGAAGTTCTGGAAGCAAGATAACGGAGACGTTGACCCAGATATGTTCAAAAAACATGTAGGGACAAGAGCAATAAAAGGTCAATACGATATCGCTGATGTAGTGGTTGAGGGAATGGAAACTACAGCAGAAAGCAATGGTGTTCCAGAGTATCAACCTAATAAGGAGCGTAAGGATATTACTCCAAATCAACCTATCATCGATGCTCCACCAACAAATGAGCCAACCGAAGAAGAAAAACAAATTAAATCCATCCGTACCAAAATCACGAAAAAGCTAAAAGAGCTCGGTGTTGTTGGTAAGGAACAAGTAGCTGCTTATATCGCTCAGAACGCACCTAAGATGGGTGAGAATCCTTCCATTGCTGAACTAACAGGATTGCTTGACATGATTCAAATGGAAATCGATATGAAAGAAATGCAAAATGGCGACGAGTTGGAGTGATTTAAATGACTCAGATAACTAAACGACATTTAGATTTTGTACAAGAAGCTAGAGAAGCATTTGAATCTAGTCTTTTGCTTGAAACTTACAGAAATGATGATGATACTTTGATTGCTTTAAGAATGGGAATGGACAGAGATTGCGTGGAAGTATGGGAACTAGGTAATAAGATTGCTAATTTCGTCCAGCAAATGGATCCGTATCCAATGCCTAGAAAAGTAGTTCGGGAGTTTTCCTATGATATGGAAAAACAGTTAGAAGCTAATGAAAATAAGGGTGGTTGGAAGGAAACGGATTTTGAATACCTTCAAAGACATCTACGAATTAATGCAAATAAATTAAATCATGCTCTTAGTAAGGCGGATAAAGATAAACATGAAATAACCATCCGTTGTACCAACATCGCAAACTACGCCATGATGATTGCTGACAATGAGGGCGAGCATTTATGAAAGTAGATATCTTAGCTTCGGGGTCAGGTGGCAATTGCATAGCCTTGACCTCGGGCAACTCTACTATTCTAGTTGATGCTGGTATCGCGAAAACAAAGATAGATAAACGACTTGTCGAAATTGGAGTCCAGCCAATGAATGTCCGAGCTATTTTTATAACCCATGCTCATGGCGATCACATTAAAGGCTTGCCATTAGCAAACAAATACAACATTCCGGTGTTTGCTTCAGAGGGAGAATGGAAGGACATCCAAGTGGTTGAGGATCATCTAAAAAGAATCGTAAAGGCAGGCAAGGGAATCGATTTTAAAGATGTATTCTACATCGAAGCCTTTAATACTCACCATGACGCTTATGAGCCACTTGGATACTCAGTTTATGACTATCAGGGTAATCGTTGCTCCATTTGTTTAGACACTGGACATGTTGATGATGAAATGATTTCTGCTATGGAGTTTTCTTCTATATACATCATTGAAGCCAACCACGAGCCAAACATGGTTGAGGTATCTGATTATCCTAACAATGTCAAAGCTAGGATTCTATCAGATAACGGACATTTAAGTAATATGCAAACCGCAGAGGCGCTTTCTAGGCTTGTAACAGGTCACGGAGAGCGAATATACCTAACACACTTATCAAGCTCAAATAACATGCCTAAGCTTGCTGAAATGACGGTGAAAAAGGCGTTGTTTAAGAAAGGGTTCAAAGCAGGAGAACATTATGATATCGAGGTGGTGTGACCATGAAAATAAAGACAATTAAAGTGTTGCGTGGAAGCAAAGGTTATATCGGAAAAGGAGAAGAATTTGAAGCTAGAATTCTTCCTTCGATTCCATTTCAGTTTAATGCACCTTATCAAATTATTGAAGGCGAACATAGCGGAGCAATAATTCCAAGAGAAAATGCTATTGAAATCGAGAATGAAAAGATATACACCGAAAAGGAATGGAACGACCTAGAGAACCATTACCTTTCCTTACTTGATAAAGAAAGCGAGAAAGCCAAACGTGCGGAAGATCTTGTCATGGAACTCACTAAGAAAATCGAGCCGAAAAATAAAGAAATCGAAAAGCTAACATTTTTTGTAGAAATGTTGTCAACAGCACTAAAAGCATCATGCAAAGCCATTGAGGCGCTAAAAGAGCAAAAAGCAAACTAGATTGGAGGTCTCGTGATGGCAAGTCCACAACTTAAAAACGGCCATACAAGGATTGCCAACGAGATTTTAGAGCAAATTACAAAGACCAATCTCAATGGCACACAATTAAGAATCGTTATGGTCATATGGCGCTTTACATACGGATTCCGCAGAAAAGCACATGAATTACCACTTGCTATGATCGCGGAAAAAGTCAACACCACGAAAAGCCATGTAGATCGAGAATTAGATTGTCTCATTGATAGAAAAATTGTGACAGTCGTTGGGATTGGTAAAAGGAGGGGAAGGATATTGAGCTTTAACAAAAATTATGAAGAGTGGCAAGAGCAACCTGTGAGCTCACCGGAACCAGAGCTGCCTAAGAAAGTTGAAAAGCCCAAAAAGGCGAAAAAACAGAAATATAGCGAGGATAACACCTATTTCAAGATGGCAATTTACTTTCATGGTCTTGTCTCAAATGTAGCCAAAGAGGCAGGCGTGGAACATTTGATCAGAAAAGCGAATTTACAGTCCTGGGCAGATGATTTTCGAAAGCTCATTGAGATTGATGGAGTGGACAAGTACCTTGCAAAAGATGTTATGGATTGGGTGACAAAGGACGATTTTTGGAAAACCAATGTCCTATCTGCTAAGAAGCTTAGAGAGAAATTCGGAGAACTTGCTATCAAGATGAACGCTACGAAAAAACCTGTAAAGCCTATGAGAGAAGTTATTAAGGATAGCCGAGATAAAGATATTGCCTTTACAAAGTGGGTTGAAAGTGGCGGTGATCCTGATGCATTCGACTGGAGCTGAAGAACTAGCTGCTGAGCAATCTGTTCTAGGTGCAGTGTTCTTGGACTCGAATGTTTTGGATGACATTGTTTTTCTTGAGGATAGAGACTTTTCAAGCGTACGACATCAACAAATTTATAAAGTTATGAGATTCCTAGAAAAGCGTGGGAATCCTGTAGATATCATCACTGTTACTGAAGCCTTCGAACGGTTCGGAGGGGTCAAAAATATTGGCGGAGTTAATTATTTGTCTAACCTAGCAGCATCTTGTCCAACTACTGCCAACGTGGAGTATTATGCGAGGATCATTCGATCCAAAGCGATGGAACGGAGAATGAAAAACACTGCGGATATCATCAAGGGAATGTCCAGAGACGATTACGACAGCGACGAAGAGTTCTTTTCATATATTGAAAACTTAGTCTCTGAAATGAGACCTCAAGATAATGCCAAGATGAAAACATTTGCTGAAATGAGACAGGATTATTTTAAGCATTTGAAAACTCCTGCTCAATATATCCCGACAGGATTTGAACAGTTTGACGCTTGGGCTAAAGGTTTATGGCGAAAATGGCTTTTTATCTCGGCTGGTCGTCCATCAGTTGGTAAAACAGCTTTACTCTTACAAAGGTTACAAGGTGTGGCTATGCAAAATAAAGGTGCGGTATTGCTGTTTTCGCAGGAAATGAGTAGGGAGCAAGTGATTGATAGATGGTTATCTAATGCAACAGGGATTTCTTATCAGAGGATTAAACACAAAAACTTGGATTCAAAGGATATGGACAAAATATTGATTGCTTATGAAGCCTTTGAGGATTTGCCTTTATATGTTCAAGACTCAGCCGGGGTCACTATTGATGAGGTTAAGGCGACAGCTAAGCAAATTAAAAAGAAGCACGGTCGAATTGCTGTCATTGCCATTGACTACCTACAGATAATGCGTATTCCACAGAAGAAGGGCGAGTCTAGGGCAACGGCTATCGGAAATGTGACGGGTGAAGCCAAACGGATTGCAATGGATTTAGATTGTTGCATCATTCTTTTATCCCAAATGTCACGAACATTCGAAACGGCATCTAAGCCTCAACTCTCCCATTTAAAAGAGTCAGGATCCATAGAGCAAGATGCTGATGTTGTAGAGTTCCTTTGGCATGATCCAAACGATACCACAAGTGGTGGCAAGGTGATTCAGCAAACGATCGCTAAGGGGCGAGATACGGGGTTAAATGATTTTCGGTTGCTATTTCAGGGGTATAGACAAAGATTTTCGGAACTAAAGAGGGAGAGTTAATTCGATTTGTACCATATTCACTAAATTCGGAGGGATTAAATTGAAAACTTTTATTATATGGATTTTGGTTGCCCTAATGTTTACAGGGCTTGGCGCATTATATGCTGGAACAGGATGGGTAATTGCTTGGATTTTAGATACTGGACTAGATGTTAATGTTAATTACAAAATTTTTATTTTTGTTGCGATTGGGTTGTATCTACTGAAAATCATTCCATTCATGATTGTGCGGTTATATGCAAAGAAAAAAGAAAAAGAATGGGAAAAAGATTTCAAGTTTTAATCAACTGGATTTGTATTATGTTTCATAAAAAATGGAGGGTTGAAAAATGAGTTATTACGATGAGGATTTTTATTATGAACCAAGTGAATTTGATTTGAAAGTTGAGGAATTTAAAGAAAGCTTATCAGTTTCAGTCAAGGAAGAGTTTCTTTCTGAAATGGAACGTCTTAGAAAAGAAAATGCAGAACTGCAAGAAGTAAAAGCTAACTTCAAACAGATTAAGGCTGAATATGATCAAAAAAAACGGGAACTTGACTTTGAAAAAAGTAATCTAAAATCTCAGGTAAGAAGAGAACGCCTATCAGAACTAATGAAAGATTTTGAAGTAATTATGTATCGAGCTTATAGCAAAACAGTATTTCCTCCTAAGTGTGACACATGTGATAGAAATAGAAGAATCAAATACACAACACCACTAGGTAGAGAAGCATATGAAGATTGTCAATGTAAAAAAGGTAAAACTGTTTACTCTCCACGTGAATACATTTGCAAATCATTTGAAATGGATCAGGACGGCAAGAAGTTAAAGGCTTGGTATGTGTTTAAAGATAATGATGACTATGCGTCTTTTGATTACTCTACTTTTGCTAAAACAATTTATCACGAAGGGCTTAAATATGAAGATCTTAATAATTATGACACGTTCTTTAAAAGCACAGAAGAGTGTCAAGGCTATTGCGATTTTCTCAATGCAAAAGAATAAACAAAAGAATTATTAAGTTTACTAGGTTAGGAGGGGAACTATGAATATAAAATGCGAATTGCATCATGACCATTTTCAAAACTTTAAAAGATACAACATTCCTAGAGCTCAACTTGTCATAGCTGATATTCCT
>NZ_JARGEJ010000760.1:0-293 GCF_029211245.1 Robertmurraya sp. DFI.2.37
CGCCGATTACTGCTACACGTTTGCCGAATGTTACAGGAGTATCCGAATCCTCACTGGCTGCATCCATTAGATTTACACGAGTCAGATATTCGTTGGAAGACATGATATTGATAGAATTTTCACCCGGGATATTCATGAAGTTGGGAAGCCCGGCACCTGATGCTACAAATATACCTTTGAAATCTTCTGCTTCCAAGTCTTCCACACTGATTGTCTTTCCTACGATGCAGTCCTTCATGAATTTGACACCCATCTTGGATAAATTGTCAATTTCTACATCTACGATTTTATTG
>NZ_JARGEJ010000761.1:0-293 GCF_029211245.1 Robertmurraya sp. DFI.2.37
GAATGCATTAATGCCATTCGTTTCCTAGTGAATCAGCCACTGAACAAATTGTCACCCGAGCAGGATTTTATTCTTGGAGCTATGCTGGGGTATGATATTTGTGCACAATGCAAACGTTATTGCGACCGTAAAGTATAATAATTTCAATTTCACGTAGTTTTAAATGTAGTAGTAAAGGGGTGTCTGAATAATTTTCAGGCATCCTTTTTCACTTTTTATGTGAACCATCTTTTTATCTATTTTGTTGCATTATTAGCATAAACCTTAAAAATGAGAAGATATGGGTAAAGAAG
>NZ_JARGEJ010000762.1:0-293 GCF_029211245.1 Robertmurraya sp. DFI.2.37
GAAGAAGCATCATTACCACTTGGAACGGATGACCCACGAGGAAACGGACTCCCAGGTGCTGAACAGTATAGATTCGGAATCCACCAATCCCATTCCGGTAATCTATCAGAGCGGATACCTCACTATAAAGGGATATGATGAAGAATTTGGAATGTACCGTTTAGGTTTTCCGAACCGGGAAGTGGAAAAGGGATTTGTACGTTTCCTGCTCCCTTTTTACGCAAACGTAAATAAGGTGGAATCTCCCTTTGAGATTCAGAAATTTGTCCGTGAGGTGCGTTCCGGTGATTATG
>NZ_JARGEJ010000763.1:0-293 GCF_029211245.1 Robertmurraya sp. DFI.2.37
TTTTAAGTTGTTAGGATCTTGATCGTTTTTAATAAGCGATTCTATCTAACTAAAATTTCAAATAATTTCAATCAAATCTTTGGGTTTGGAGCTACGCCCCAGACCCAAGTACCTCTACATTTTCCACAAATTCTAGCTTTTTTAAATTCGCTAATAGCTCATTGATCTCTATTCCCATTCCTGTAATGTTGAGGGACATCGATACTTGTGCTCTCCCTTGAAGCGGGATTGTTTGATGGATCGTCAACACATTACAACCTGATGATGCTACAACCCCAAGTAACTGTGAAAGG
>NZ_JARGEJ010000764.1:0-293 GCF_029211245.1 Robertmurraya sp. DFI.2.37
TCTCACTAAACATCATATCATCGGGCAAAACAAACCAGGTGGGAATACCTCTCGACTGTGGATTACCTATACATTCATCTTGCCCGTTCTGTTTGCGGTAATCGTCCCATTCACTATAAGCGATGTTCCAACGAATACCTAATTTATAGGTATTTTCCCATTTAATAATAGCCAGTGAATAGGCCGGATCATCTTTGCCGTCATAAATCACTTCTACAACTTCAACCACCCCTTTAGGGGAATTTATAAACTTCGGATTTTTATACGAATAAGTGCTCATGTCTTTTATTTTT
>NZ_JARGEJ010000765.1:0-293 GCF_029211245.1 Robertmurraya sp. DFI.2.37
CTTTTCTGCTGGCTTTTGGGTGAATGTTCAGTTTGCGGATAATGTGTCTGTGTTAATTTATCTTGTTGATTGACAGGTTTTTCACGCTTGTACTCTTGCAAATAATTGAAAATCTTCATGTGCGGTCAGCCTTTCTCCCTTCTTCTCTGTAGTGGCGGAATAGAAATGACATTTAAACAATTGTTCCAAAGGCGAAATTTACTCAAATTCGATGTTGTTTTGCCACAATACCTTCTCATTTTCATCATTCAACCCATAACGTTCGTTCTTATAAAGCAGCTGCATGGCTTGTG
>NZ_JARGEJ010000766.1:0-293 GCF_029211245.1 Robertmurraya sp. DFI.2.37
CCGGTATCAATGCCTGTAACAAACTGTTGGCAGATGAAGTCATTGCTGCTGATATAACCACTTCTTCGCAATTAAGGGCTTATCGCGCTCTTTATTATTATATTTTATTCGATTTGTTCCGCAACATCCCATTGGATACGCAATATGAACATGAAGACGGATGGTTGCCCGAACAGGCAACTCCCCAACAGATGTGGGATTTCCTGATCAGTGAGCTGACGGATGTAAAGGGGAAATGTGGAACAAAAGTAGAAATGGGTAAGCTGAACGACTATGCCATCAATATGCTTCTG
>NZ_JARGEJ010000767.1:0-293 GCF_029211245.1 Robertmurraya sp. DFI.2.37
CTGAAGTAGTAGATCTGAGTATCAAAGCATGTGAGAACAAAACAAAACTCCCTGTCGGGAAAATGATCCTTCTCGGTATTATGGCAGGGGTTTTTATCGCACTGGGCGGTGCTACAAGCAGCACAGCGGCACACGCAGTAGAAAATGTCGGAGTGGCAAGAGCATTGGCAGGTGTGATCTTTCCGGTCGGATTGATGCTGATCGTATTCTTAGGTGGAGAACTTTTTACCGGAAACTGTCTGATCATTATGGACGTATTTGACAAACGGGTAACCTGGGCCGGACTGTTCCGT
>NZ_JARGEJ010000768.1:0-293 GCF_029211245.1 Robertmurraya sp. DFI.2.37
ATATCGACTATCTTCAGCCAATTGATTTTCTGTGTTTCATCTCCCGGAAGGTGATAATCGGGATGGGCATCAGTGTGATACCATATAATAGGTATTCCCAGTTTGGCGAACGTGCCGTTGTCGCTGCCTCCCACCGGATTGTCCCAAGCCCGGTAGTCAGGGGATAACTGCAAGCGGTAATCCTCAATATCTTTTTTCAGCCAGTCACCGAAGGCCTGATGGGCTGCGGTATAGAAGTAAACGAAATAATCGGGCTGGTCCTCCCGGTTGTTACGTCCTATCATGTCATAGTT
>NZ_JARGEJ010000769.1:0-293 GCF_029211245.1 Robertmurraya sp. DFI.2.37
GGAGGGCGAACGCGGCGATGGCCACGGCGCCTGCCGCGCCGCCGGCGATGAGCCCGCTGACGACGGCGATGCCGCTTTCGGGCGGGCGCGTTCCTTGCCGATCCTCCTTGCATGGAACGGGCGGCTGCGAGGGGCGGTTGCCCTCGGCATCTTGGCGCGCGGCTTCGGTGCGGTCCGGATGGTCGGCTTTGCCGGTGCTTGAAGGCCGGTCGGCCCGGTCGGCTCCCTGTGCGTCGCGGTCGCCCATGAGGGTGTCGAGCCCCCGGCCCAGGGCGGTGGGGCGTGCGGCGTTG